>NZ_JACJQX010000020.1:0-129672 GCF_014696895.1 Chroococcidiopsis sp. [FACHB-1243]
GAGAAAGAGGAAACTATAGTACCAGGCGTGTTAAATTTCACTCGAATCAGTCTAATTAATTTTTTGTTACATACTTGTAAATTTTCCTGTCTACTTACTTAAATGGGAATCTCGGCGCTGTTCGGGGGTGAGTAGCGGTAAAACTTGCTGGGAAACAGCCCAATAACCAGTAACCTCTGTCATGGGTTTCTGGGCTGCTCCCGTCAGCATATAATCCATCCAAGCATGGGCGATTTCTTTGTGAGGAGAGCCTTTGAGCAACATCCAAGAATCGCTCCATCCAGTTGTCCCTTCTTGAGGAATAGTTGCTCCTACAGGAAAGTTGGCGCGTTTTAGTTCTTCAACTGCTACGGGCCAACCCCAAGCCAGAGCAATTTCTTTATTTAAAAAGAGTTGGGCTAACTCTCCTTGGCTGTTCCAAAATTTTCTTACCTGCGGGCGCAAGCGGAAAAGATCGGGTTTAATGTCTGTTGCTAGCCGTTCTTTACTAATGTCGTAGATATTAGAGCTACCTTTCCACAACGCCACATCAGCATTGAAGATGGGGTAGTCAGGTAGAGATACTTTACCTTGATATTCCGGCTGATAGAGGACATCCCAGCTTTGCGGTTCGGATTTAACGACGGATTTGTCGTAAATTAAAAAATCTGGTCCCCAAGCAATCGAAACACCATAGGCTTGACCGTCAAAGGTGTTATACGCTGGTTGCTGAAAAATTGGGAATAAATCTTTGTAGTTGGGGACTAAACTTAAATCGATCGCCTCTACTAAATTGGCATCATACAAGCGTTTGGTTAAGTCTCCCGAAGCCGTGACGAGATCGTATGTCTTGCCTTTACTGGCTTTAATCTTGGCATACATCTCATCTGAGGAGCCTGCATAAGTTGGGATGACTTTACAACCATATTTTTGCTCGAATGGTTTGGCAAAAGAGGCATCCATATATCCCTCCCAGCCAATTATTCGTAAAGTGCAGCTTTTGGCTTGGGCGATTTCAGGAAAGGACAGACACGCTACCAGTACGAAACAAATGCTAACGATACTTGCTATCAGTCGCTTCATCATAACTGTCTTTGATTCTGAGTGAGTCACGCGATCGCATTCCACCACAAAATTCAGTGGTAGGGTTATGTAATACGAT
Source organism: Chroococcidiopsis sp. [FACHB-1243] (assembly GCF_014696895.1). Lineage (NCBI taxonomy): Bacteria > Bacillati > Cyanobacteriota > Cyanophyceae > Chroococcidiopsidales > Chroococcidiopsidaceae > Chroococcidiopsis > Chroococcidiopsis sp. [FACHB-1243]. The sequence continues at coordinate 1,142 of NZ_JACJQX010000020.1, forward strand.
AAGCTCCGCATTCAGTTAAGGTGGGGGTTTTTTCGATTTTCTTATCATCTGAATAGGAATCTCGATCGCCAAAAAACTCATACCGTACATCAGAAGCTAAGCTAGACTTATCCCATACAATCATCTGCGATGAAATTCAAGCGATCGCAAGTTGGATTACTATCACTCATCCTCTGTTGGAGCGCTACCATACCAGCAGCTACTGCAGCCGAGACGGTGACTTTTCGTCTCGGCTCGTTCGAGCAGAAAATTGAAATGAAGGATTTAGAGCGCTTTGCTAAGAAGGGAAAGTTATCGGGTAGCTTGCAACTCTACGCGCCTTGGCTGACGGATGATGTGAGAGATACGTTAAATCGTCGTTTGGATCTCGATCCGAAAAAGTTTGACCGTTCGATGAAACAATGGCAAAGTTCTGCTAGTGGGAAGCAACTACTAGCGGCTTTAGGGTTAGCTTTTCCCGACATGACAGTAGAGCAATTATACGCTGCTGTTTCTCTTGCCTCGCGAGAATACGATGAAATGAATATTATCGGTCTGCTGCGTTCTTATCCCGAAGAAAATATTACTGTGGATTTGAGTCAGGTTGCCGAATTGGATTTATCCAATGTGCGATCGCCTGCTGCATCGGATGAGGTAGATTCAGAAATTAACCGCAGATGAAACAAATCAATCGCTCTACGAAATCGCAAAATCTAGCTTTACGTTTATTTATCATTCTTTTACTAACCGCGATCGCAATTTGGGTGTTGCGCGGCTTGGGAATTATCACGTTTCTCCCTGGTGGTATTATTTGGATTTTACTACTCGTGGCGATCGCGGCGGGTGTTTTTAGCCGTTTTCAACGCAGGTGGGTTCGCTTCTAGTCTGCAATTGAACTCCAGGTATAAACTTTACTAATCAACCTTAAGGGCGACGGCACGGAATTTAGAGGTTGGTATTCTCCTAAATGACATAGCGTGAAAAATCTGTTCTAGGAGAACAAAATGACGGCTACAGGAGAGCAAACCCAACCAGCAGTTACAACGGCTGAGCGTACTGTTTCGGCAATTTTTAAACAGAAGGAACAAGTCGATAATGTCATCCGCCGTTTGTTAGATCGGGGTGTTTCCCGCGATGATATTTCTGTGATCGGGAAAAATTTCCACTCAGAGACTAAAATTGCTGGCTTTCTAACGAAGAAAGATGTAATTTTAGGCGGCTTGAAACAGGGAGCAATTTTTGGTTCCCTTTTCGGTTCGGCTCTCGGTTTACTAACGGGAGTAGGAGTATTGTTTGTACCTTTTGTTGGTACGCTGGTAGCAGCAGGTCCCATTGGTGCGGCTTTGTTAGGTGCTGCTACTGGTGCGATCGCGGGTAGTGCGGGTGCGGGTTTAGCTTCTGCTTTGGCGACTCTAGGAATGCCAGAAGACAAAGCAACAATTTACCAAACTCGCATCGAAGCGGGTGACTTTATGGTAGGTGTTGAGGTTCCCGCAAGCAAATCTGGCGAGATTCAACTATTACTTGAAAGTGCTGGCGGTGAGGAAGTACATATTAATGAAACGCCTCTACCGCGCTTTGGAAAAGGACAAATTGAAGATCCCAGCCATTTGTCTCCTGAAATCCGTTCTCATCTTTCGGAAGACGCACAAAGACTATTCGTTGCTAATTACAACAGCGAACTCGCTCAATCTGGTGATGAATCTAAAGCCGAACATCACGCCTGGGATGTAGTGCGCGAACAGTTCGAGCAAGATGAAAACGGCATCTGGTCTAAATCAAAAATGACCGTATAATTTGTTTTTATGTTTTGTAGGGGCGCACAGATGTGCGCCCCTACAGCATATATAATTTCATTCTGGAGCTGAAAAAATGCAGAAATATATATGTAGCGTCTGTGGTTACATTTACGATCCAGAAGCAGGAGATCCAGAAGCAGAAATAGAACCAGGTACGCAATTTGAGGATATACCGGATGATTGGATATGTCCGGTTTGTGCGGCTGCAAAAGAAATGTTTGAACCAGAAAACTAGATTGGGTTTGCTTTTTCTCCAGCCATTAATAATCCAATTGTTTCTATTGTCGCCCTTTCCCGATCTAAAACATCGATAAATTCGCCCCGATATATGACTGCGATGCGATCGCTTATTGCCAAGACTTCCTCTAATTCTGTAGAAATATAGAGGATAGCCGCACCGCGATCGCGTTGAGATAATAATTGTTGTTGTACTGCTGCTGTCGCCCCCACATCTAGCCCCCGCGTCGGTTGCATGGCAATAATTAATGATGGTTCCCGATCTAATTCTCGTGCTAAGACAACTTTCTGCTGATTTCCCCCTGATAGCTGACTGACCTTCACATTACCATCAGAGGCGCGAATATCAAATTGCTGAATTTTAGTTTCGGCATTTTGCTCGATAACCTGTTTTTGTAGCAAGAAACGCCTTACAAAAGGTAACTGAGTAAAGGCTTTTAAAATTAAATTATTTGCAATACTAAATCTCATTATCAACCCCATTGTTTGACGATCTTCAGGAATATATCCTATTTGTAATTCCCGAACTCGCTTTTGAGAATTCCATAACGTCACGTCTCGTCCATCTAATACAATTTGCCCAGATTTTACAGAACGTAAACCCGCGATCGCATCTGCTAATTCTCTCTGTCCGTTACCATCAACTCCAGCAACACCTAGAATTTCACCTGCATGAAGTTGAAACGAAATATTTCTGATTGCAGCAACACCGCGATCGTCTTCTACTTGTAAAGATTGTACAGATAATATTTTTTGTCCTAGAGAAGTCGCAGATTTATGTAACTGTAAAACAACTTCTCTCCCTACCATTAATTCTGCTAATTGTTGCGGACTAGAATCTTTTGTCGTAGTATTTGCTACGACTTGACCTCGCCGTAATATAGTCACGGTGTTGCATAAACTTATGACTTCTTCCAGCTTGTGACTGATAAATATAATTGTTTGTCCGGCTGCTGCTAGCTGTCGTAAAATTGCAATTAAAGATTCAACTTCTGAAGGCGTGAGTACGGCTGTCGGTTCATCTAATATTAATAGTCGTGCTTTACGGTACAAAGCTTTAAGAATTTCTACTCGCTGTTGTACCCCTACAGGTAAATCTCCTACTTTTGCTTTTGGATCGACTTTTAAACTATAAGCCTGAGATAATTCAGTAATTTCTTGTTGCTGATGTCGCAAATTTAAATTAAAGCGATCGCCTGTTCCCAAAATAATGTTTTCCGTGACCGATAATTGCGGTACGAGCATGAAATGTTGGTGAATCATGCCAATCCCAAGTTGAATTGCCTTACTAGAGGAATTAATTTTAACTGGTTTATCTTCTAAATAAATTTGCCCAACATCCGGTTGATAAAGTCCGCTGAGAATATTCATTAAAGTAGACTTACCCGCGCCATTTTCTCCTAAAAGCGCGTGAATCGTTCCAGCAGCAACGCTCAAACTAATGTTATCGTTAGCTACAAACGAACCAAAGCGTTTAGTAATTCCTTCCAGGCGTAAATAAGTCATGTCGATGCTGTCTTCACGCATCGCGTCTCTTTTCCACCTTCCTGACAATTTTCAAACGTAATTTTATTATCAATAATTGCTTGTCTAGTACTAAGAACCTGTTTTTGCAATGCTTCTGGAACCATTTGACCGAACTTACCTAAATTTAAAATATCTGGTCTAGCTAAACCAAGGGCATAGGTTTGACCTTTAATTTGACCGTTTTTTGCTTGTTCGGCAAGAAAGGCGATCGCTAAATCGATTCGCTTTAAAGCACTGGTTAAAACTGCTTTTGGTGCAACATTTAATTGATCTGTCGTATTGCCAAAAGCGTAAATTCCTTTATCGCTAGCTGCTTGTAAGACTGCTGGAGATGAATTGTCCAACCATTGATAAATCACATCTGCACCCGATGAAATAATTGCTAAAGTTGCTTCTTTTGCCCTAGCAATATCATTCCAATCGCCTGTAAAACTAGAACTAATTTGTACGTTAGGTTTAACAGATTTTGCCCCTAACTCAAACCCGCGCAATTCTTGTAATGTAGCCTCAAAAGATTGTCCAGCTAAATAAGCTAATCTATTAGATTTTGTCATTGATGCCGCAATGATGCCGCATAAATAGCTAGCTTGCAAATGATCGATCCGCAATGCAGCCACGTTTTCTGCATTCACAGAACCATTCACGGCGACAAAAAACGTTTTCGGAAACTGAGTTGCGACTTGTTCCACTGCTGCGTCAAATTGTCCCCCGTGGGCGAAGACGACGTTAAAACCGCGACGGGCGAAGTCTGACAAAGCCTCAGCTTGATCTGGTTGCGCGACTTGTTCGACGTAAGCTGTTTCCGCCCCTAGCTTTTGTTTGGCGATGTTTACGCCTTCGTAGCCTGCTTGATTCCAAGCTTTATCCGATCTTACTCCAGGCAGGGCGATCGCCACCTTAAATCCTTCTCCACCCCCCGCAGCAGTGGGGCTGTTGCTCGTTTGGGTAGGATTAGAATTGCCACAAGCCTTGAGTAACCAACTCGTACTCAATGCAGCCGAACCGTAGAGTAAAAATTTACGCCGACTGATTTCTAACATACAGCGATCCCTCTAATTTATGGGTACCGATCTAGTTACTTATACGTTTTAGTCGTGAAAAGCGGTATTTTATAATACTTTAAAATGGTTTATCTACTCCCTGCTCTCTACTTCCTACTCCCTGCTCCCTGTTATAATTAACAAACCACAGCAGCACAAAGAAATGACTACAGCAAATACAGTACAACAATTACAGGCTGAGTGGGTGACGCAGGAAAAATTTCAGTGTTATGGGCAATTAATTCTTCCCAGTAACGATGGTAAAGCTTACGATTCAAACGATGCTCAATTAAATTTGCAAAATGGTATACCGCGATTTTATCTCATGCGGTTGCAGCGCCGAGGGCGAAAATTTCATACCATAACTCGTCACGTACAATGCACTCAGTGTTTGGGTGCTTTAGCAGGAAAAGATTGGTTAATTGCCGTTGCACCTCCTAATAATGATGTCGATACACCAGCAATAGAAGAGATAAAGGCTTTTCGGATTCCTGGTAACTGTTTTATTAAATTAGCAGTAGGAACTTGGCACGCTGGACCCTATTTCGAGCATGAAATGGTAGATTTCTATAATTTAGAATTAGCCGATACGAATTTAGTAGACCATTTCACCCATAATTTTTTTCAGAGCGATCGCTTGGAGTTTGAGATTATTTAGCTGTTTATTTTATTTCTATTCCCGCTTGTAATTCCAAAGCTTTGATTGCTGCTGAAGCATTTTCCTCGCCCCAGCCATGATTTACCGCAGCTTTAACTGTTTCGCGGGCAAGTGCGATCGCGGGAATGGGAGAATTATTATCTTGAGCGAGTTGCGCGATTAAATTTGCATCTTTTAACAACCACTTCAAGGCAAAACTCGTACTAAAATCTCTTTTAACTAACGTACTTCCCATCCCATCAAAAATGGGTGATTTAAAATCAGTTACGTGCAAAACATCGAGTACATCTTGAGGATTTAAGCCCGCTTTTTTAGCTAAGATCATGGCTTCTCCAAGGGCTTCAATTTGGGAAATTACAACTGCGTTACCAACTAATTTCATTGTCGCACCCATGCCCGTATCGCCCATATAATGAATGGTTTCGCTTAAGGGTTCGAGGATGGGTTTGACTTTTTCAAAAACTTCTTTCTTCCCGCCAATAACAATCCACAAACCACCAGCCGCAGACTCATTTTTACTGCCAAAAACGGGTGCATCGATAAATTCTACACCTTTCTCTGCATAAGCAGCTGCTTCCCGCCGACTTGTATTTGGGTGAACGGTACTCATGTCGATCGCAATTTGTCCCTGATGTACCCCAGAAAGAATACCATCTGAACCAAAAACCGTATCTGCGATCGCTTCTTCATTGCTCAAACAATACATGACGATCTCGGCGTTGGCTACTGCTTGTGCTGGCGTATTTGCTTGACTCGCACCTTTTTCCACCAAGGGAGTGCAGCGATCCGGTGTCCGATTCCAGACTGTAACCGAATGTCCGGCTTGGAGGAGATTACCCACCATCCCGCTACCCATGATCCCTAAGCCAAGATATGCAATCTTCATCAAATTACCTAGTTTGCGAGTGTCTAAGAGGGAATCTAGCTCGTTTTAACGGGAATTCTCGTCTACATATTGGGGGATAATTATTAAGAGAGTGATACGTGGTGCGTGATAAGAATTCTGCTTGATTTTCCTCTTGGCTCCTGTACGGGCGGGTTTTGGTCGAAGATCGATTGCCTTAGTCGTAAATCTGTTGCTAAACCCGCCCCTACGATAACTGACAATTGACAACTAAAACTGCTATATGTCAATACCACCACTTAACACAGAGACGATTTGGGCGATTTTGAACGAAGAAATTGACGATAATACGGTGAATCAATTAGTCTGGCACTATCTAGGCTACCGTTACAATGAGACAAACAATGTCTGGGATACTACAAATGTAGCTCCAGAATGGCGCGAAGAGTATCCGACTACGCCCCCAGATTTTATTGATAGTCGCCCAGCTAGCGTTAAGCTGACTCGTTCGATTCCGTCAGAAAACAAGCAATTATTAAAAGAACAATTGGGTTTTAAAGGTTACAAAATTGGTGAATTTGGTCCACGTCAAACTCGCCGCGCTACGATGGCTAACTGGTTGTTGAGTTATATGCAATTACAAAAATCTTGAATTACAATTTCAAAAATTGCGTGTACGATGCTGTAGGGGCGCACAGCTGTGCGCCCCTACTGATTACGCATGTTAATTAATTCTCTACCGATCGCGTCTTGATTGATACTGCCTAAGATACCATTGCCTTAATTCTTTATAACTATTGACAGCTAATCCTACAAGAATCAGTGCGACGACACCGCCTAACTGCGGTGCTTTCAAAGCGAAATAAACGAGTAAAATACATAAGCTATCTTGCACAAAAGATAACCAAAGAGGAAAACGATTCCAACGATAAAACCATCCAGCTTGGATCAGTTGTAAGAGTAAAGCCATAAAGCCGCCAACTAAGCCAATTAAAATTTTTGGTACACCTTGAATAGGTGCGATCGCTAATATAGCTCCGATAATTGGACAAAGTGGTAAATATGCGATTTGCAGCAAGCGCTGACCGAGCAAATTTTTTGAGGCGATTAACTCAATTAAACAACAACTTATCAAAATACCCAACACGACGGGCGGATAAATATTAGATAAGATGGGAACGTTATACCAAAAACTTTCCCCCTGCAACAATCCCAAAACTAGCAAAGGCAAACTAATTCTAATTCCCGCCGCCGCCGCAATCGAAAGCGCCGCTAAAATTTCTACTATCGCAACATCTAAACTCAATTATCTCCTAAAGTTAGCTATTCTCCTGCCCAAGGGTTTTTAAAAAATGTCGCGCAAAGACGCAAAGACGCTAAGAGTTTGCTTTGCGCCTTTGCGTCTTTGCGCGATCGAAATCCAAAATTTCTTCATTCTATTTAAATCCCCAATCTTTGATACACCTCTTCTAAATGTTGTAGATGATGCTGGGGATCGAAACAAGCTTCAATTTCTTCAGGTGACAGTGTTTGGGCAATCCGAGAATCCTTTGTCACCAAATCTTGAAAATTTCCGCTTGGTGTGTTCCAAGCTTGATGGGCGCAGGATTGGACGATCGCATAAGCTTCTTCTCGGCTCATGCCTTTTTCGATTAAAGTTAATAGCACTCGCTGACTGAAGACAACACCCCCGTAAACATTCATGTTCCGTGCCATGTTTTCGGGATACACCAGCAGATTTTGTACCAGATCGGTTGTCTCTTTAAGCATGAAATGCGTCAAAATGCAAGCATCTGGTAGCATGACCCGTTCGACGGAGCTATGGGAAATATCGCGTTCGTGCCACAAAGCCACGTTTTCTAAAGCTGCTACAGCCGCAGCGCGTACCATCCGTGCCATTCCCGTGAGGCGTTCGGAACGGATCGGGTTGCGCTTGTGAGGCATGGCTGAGGAACCTTTTTGCCCTTTGGAGAAATATTCTTCTACCTCAAGTACATCCGTGCGTTGGAGGTTGCGAATTTCGACGGCAAAGCGTTCGATGGAGGCGGTTAAAAGTGCCAAATGATTGACAAAATTGGCGTGGCGATCGCGGGAAATGACCTGAGTTGAGGCTGTATCTGGTTTGAGTCCGAGTTTGGCACAGGCGATCGCTTCCACGCGCGGCTCAATGTTGGCATAAGTTCCTACCGCACCGGAAATCTTACCCACAGCAATTTCTTCCCGCATTCGGGTGAGGCGTTCTTGGTGGCGCAAGACTTCGGCTAACCAACCAGCTAGCTTAAAGCCAAATGTAATCGGTTCGGCATGAATTCCGTGCGATCGCCCGATTGCTACCGTGTGACGGTGCTGTTGTGCTTGTTTGCGGATGGCAGCGATGACATCTGCTAACCGTGCCAAAATCAAATCTAGACTAGCGACAAGTTGTAGCGCCAATGCTGTATCGAGTACATCCGAACTTGTCATCCCTAAGTGGATGTAGCGCCCTGCATCGCCTACATATTCATTCACGTTTGTCAAGAAAGCGATGACATCGTGACGAACTTCTGCTTCAATTTCTAAGATTCTTTGGGGGTCAAAATTTGCCTTTGCTTTAATTTCTGCTACCGCTGCTGCGGGAGTATATCCCAGTTCCGCCTGTGCTTCGCACACTGCAATTTCTACTTGCAGCCACGTCTTAAATTTATATGTCTCCGTCCAGATGTCGCCCATTTCGGGCAGAGTATAACGCTCGATCACGACCGCCACAGAATCCAACTGTCATATTTTACCAGGAAGGGAGCAGGGAGCAGGGACGAGCTGGGAGCAGGGGGAATGAGAGAGCTGAGGGGGAGTCGCAAAGAAAAAACACTACACCCCACACCCCACACCCCACACCCTTTCTTCACTAGCCACCAGCCACTAGCCACTCCCGACTCCCGCCGTAACATTCTAACCGTTGACAACCGTACCGCCGTTGGGATGAATCACTTGACCTGCAATGTAGGAAGAGTCATCTGAGGCGAGAAATACGTAACTGGGGGCAATTTCTTCTGGCTGTCCGGGTCTTTGCATCGGGACTTGCTTACCGAAATTGGCGACTTTATCTTCTGGGAAAGTTGAAGGAATTAGGGGAGTCCAAACCGGACCAGGGGCAACGGCATTGACGCGAATGCCTTTTTCAATCAAGCTCTTGGATAGCGATCGCGTGAAGGCAACGATCGCGCCTTTGGTGGAAGAGTAATCTAACAGTGTTGGATTGCCTTGATATGCGGTGACAGAAGTTGTATTGACGATCGCGCTACCTTCTTTTAAGTGAGGCATTGCTGCTTTTGTCATGAAGAACATGCTGAAAATATTGGTGCGGAAGGTGCGTTCAAGTTGTTCGGCGCTAATTTGTTCGATGCTTTCTTGAGGATGTTGTTCGGCAGCGTTATTTACTAAAATATCGAGCTTGCCAAGTTCATCAATCGTTTGCTGTATGGCTTGCTTACAGAAGTTTTCATCGCCAATATCGCCCGCGATCGCCACAGCTTTTCTTCCTTCTGCTTCTACAAGCTGTTTTGTCTGCTTCGCATCATCATGTTCGTTCAAGTAGAGGATTGCCACATCTGCGCCTTCTTTAGCATAAGCAATGGCTACAGCCCGTCCGATGCCGCTATCGCCGCCAGTAATTAGCGCTACTTTACCCTGCAACTTCCCACTACCACGATATTTAGAGTCATCGGCTTTGGGTTGAGGAGTCATTTCAGACTCTTTTCCCGGTCTTTGTTCTTGCTGTTGAGGAGGTTGTAATGGTTGTTCTTCTGGCATAAACTTTCTCCTAAATTTATCATTTGTAATGATTTCACTCCGCTTAATTTAGCTAATTGTTCGATGGCGGTTATTCAGTCTGAAGGTGGAAACAGATACAGAATGCGATCGCTCTTTTGGTGTATGGATATTTGTATCCGCAATAGTTAATTGTTGAGAATTATTGATTGCTCCTTAGGACATATATTGCAAAAAATGTGGTTGTAGTACGATCGCAATTAGCGGGATCGCCAAGGATTGAAGGGCAAGGGCAATGCAAATATTAGACCGTCATCTATCGACACAGATAGAAACATTTCGTCAGTTACAAATGCAGTTGCGAGATCGGTGGAAAAATGTAGAAAGCTTCGATCGCAGTGACGGAGATATTTTAGTCATTCCCTCTCTGAGTGTGGATCAGCGAGAGATTCAAAAAATTGAAGGCGTGCTGCATTACGAAGAACGCCTGTTGTTTTCCTTAATTCGCTTGCAAAATCCCCGCACGCGACTGATTTATATTACATCTCAGCCCCTACATCCCAGCGTCATCGATTATTACTTACAACTATTACCAGGCATTCCCTTTTCTCACGCCCGCGATCGCTTATTACTTTTATCTACCTACGATTCTTCCTTCAAACCACTGACTCAAAAAATTTTAGAACGACCCCGCCTGATCGAGCGAATTAAGCAAGCACTGCGCCGGGATCAATCGTTTATGATTTGTTACAACACTTCCCCTTGGGAAAGAGAGTTATCTCTCAAGTTAGAAATTCCCCTTTATGCTGCCGATCCCGATCTCACAATTTGGGGGACAAAAAGCGGTAGTCGGCAAATTTTCGCTGAGAGTGGTGTGCCTCATCCCGATGGGTGTCACGGTCGCCTCGATAGTGTAGAGGATTTAGCCACAGCAACTGCCCAATTATGGGAACGCCAACCGCATCTCAAACGAATGGTTGTCAAATTAAATGAAGGAATTTCCGGTGAAGCAAATGCTCTTTTTGACCTAAAACCTTTACAGGAATTTGCCCCAGGAAAAATTTCTCATGGCGATCGCGTTGCTGCTATCAAAGATAGTCTGCCTTCTTTGCGATTTCAAGCCGCATCAGAAAATTGGACAAATTATGCTAGCCGCGTTCCCGAATTAGGAGCAATTGTTGAGGCGTTTGTTGAAGGAGAAGTGAAGCGATCGCCTAGCGTTCAAGGTCGAATTTTACCTGATGGCACGGTCGAAATTCTCTCTACTCACGACCAAATTTTAGGTGGTCCAGACGGACAAATTTATCTCGGCTGTCGGTTTCCTGCTGACGAAGCTTATCGAGTGCAGTTACAAGATTTGGGCTTGAAAATTGGCTGGACTTTAGCAAAAAAAGGTGCTTTGGAACGGTTTGGCATTGATTTTATGGCTGTACAGCAAGCTGATGGTAAGTGGGACTTGCAAGCAATAGAAATCAACCTTCGTAAAGGTGGAACGACCCATCCTTTCATGACATTAAAGTTATTAACTAACGGGCGTTACGACCTTTCAACCGGACTATTTTACAGCCAACAAGGGCGAGCAAAGTACTATGTTGCTACCGACAATTTACATAAGAAACGCTATCGAGGTCTATTACCAAATGATTTAATGGATATTATCGCTTCTCACCGCTTGCACTTCGACACAGGAACGGAAACGGGGACTGTTTTTCATTTGATGGGTTGTCTGTCAGAATTTGGCAAACTAGGCTTGACAAGTATCGGTGACTCACCTCAACAAGCAGAGGATATCTATCAAAAGGTGATCAAAGTCTTAGACGGAGAGACAAAATCTCATCATAACGCTGCTGCTACTACTACTACTGCCCAGCAGATTATTCCCTTCGGCTGGCGTTTGGAAGGGGGCTGATCGAGGGATGGTAGGAAGTCTTTACATTTACTTAAAAACTTCACATCTTTAAGACTTTACAAACTCTTGCTAGTTTCTAAAGTTTTGATAATATCTACATAGTTGAGCGGGCTAAAATAGCCAAAACTGACTAAGCTGGAAAAAAGCTTAAATTTTCTACTTCAAATTTATGACCAACTTTCAGCCAGTCCAATCTCTCTCACCTACTAAATCGAGCGATTGCGTTGTCGATTATTTCACAAAGCAAGCTTACGCAATCGGTTATATGGCTGGATTTTTGGTTGCTTGTCTAGATGATTTTTGTAACTGGTTAGCAATGCTAATTGCAGAATAGTCATCGATTATTAGTTACGGCTAATTTGATTTTAGAGACAGATTTTATATCTCTAACTTGAAGCAAATATATTAATTTCATCTGCTTCCTATACAAGACAACTTAATACAAAAACAGTTTTGAGCAGTTTCACCTACCCAGGTATTGGGTAGGCTTCTTTTTTACATGCCCATAATTTCGTAACCAGCATCGACGTATATCACTTGACCCGTGATACCGCTAGCTAAGTCGCTGCACAGGAAAGCTGCGGTGTTACCCACTTCAGTTTGCGTGACTGTGCGACGTAAGGGAGCAACTTGCTCGACATGATGAATCATATCTAAGATTCCACCTACTGCTGAAGAAGCTAAAGTCCGAATTGGACCGGCGGAAATAGCATTCACCCTGATGTTTTGCGATCCCATTTCAGATGCAAGATATCGCACGCTCATTTCTAAAGCTGCTTTAGCAATTCCCATCACGTTGTAGTTAGGAATTACTCGCACGCCGCCTAAATATGTAAGAGTGACAATACTACCCCCTGCTGTCATCAGGGGTTTAGCAGCTCCGCTCAATTGCAGTAAAGAATAAGCACTAATATCTAGAGCTTTACCGTAACCCGATCGCGAAGTACTGCTGATATCTCCGCTCAAGTCATCCTTGTTAGCAAAGGCAAGGCAATGGATCAGAATATCTAATTTTTCCCATTTTTCGGCGATCGCCTGAAAGGTAGATTGAATCTGCGCTTCATTCTGCACGTCACAGGGCAGAAACAGGCTGGGGTTCAGGGGAGCTACTAGATCGGCAACTTTTGTTTCCATCCTGCCGCGTTCGTCTGGTAAATAGGTGATCCCCAGATTTGCACCAGCTTTGTGTAACTGTTGGGCGATCCCCCAAGCAATGGAGCGGTTATTGGCTATGCCAGTTACAAGGGCATTTTTTCCAGTTAAATCTAGCATACAAACTGTGTCAGGCTACGTCAGGAAACACATTAGCAGCATACACCTATATTAGTGACTGGTGAGTGGTGACTAGTCACTAGAAAAGAGTCTAGTTCCATCAGCCACTAGCCACTCACAACTTTTTCAAATCAATTAGCTAGAATTTAAGTAAAATTCCTTATTCTCGCTTAAGATATATTGGCAAGTAGTTTTCATGCCAAGTAATTGAGATTTGAGGATACAATACTTTGCCATTTTTGCTTTGGAATCGAGTTCTTTGCGGTCTATTCAAGATTTTGTAGCTTTGAATACAAACAAACTGGAAGATTCTGATTTAGATGCATAAAGAGCAGATCTTCTGGATTTTGACTCGATCGGTTTGTTGATGATGTTATCTGGTGTACTCTTTGGTGTAGTCTTTACGGACATCTGGTTGGGCAAGGAATATGGTCGTGACGCAAGATAGACCGCTAGCACAGGTATTTCGGCAGGTAGGAGCTGGTTCGTTTCCACCAGTCGTAGAAGTATTTGAACGGGGCAAAACAATATTTTTTCCTGGCGATCCGGCAGAACGGGTCTATTTCTTACTCAAAGGCGCGGTGAAGTTGTCTAGAGTATATGAAGCAGGAGAAGAGATCACCGTTGCACTATTGCGAGAAAATAGTGTATTCGGCGTGCTGTCGCTGCTGACAGGCAATCGTAGCGATCGCTTTTATCATGCAGTAGCTTTTACGCCAGTGGAGTTACTCTCAGCACCAATCGAGCAAGTCGAGCAAGCGCTGAAAGAAAATCCCGATCTGTCAATGTTAATGCTGCGGGGCTTATCTTCGCGGATCTTGCAGACAGAAATGATGATTGAAACCCTGGCTCACCGCGATATGGGTTCGCGCTTGGTCAGTTTCTTATTAATTCTGTGCCGCGATTTCGGTCTTCCCAGTCCAGATGGGATCACGGTCGATCTCAAGCTTTCCCATCAGGCGATCGCAGAAGCTATTGGTTCTACCCGCGTGACCGTCACCCGCTTGCTAGGAGACTTGCGCGATAAAAACATGATCTCCATTCACAAAAAGAAAATCACCGTCCACAACCCCGTCATATTGAGTCAGCAGTTTACATAGAAGGCAGAAGGCTCCAAGATAGGAGGCAGAAGGAAGGAGAAAGGAGGTGAGTTTTGACTTTTAACTTCTAACTTTTGACTTCTCTTGCCCTACTCCCTACTCCCTCATTATTAGGGTAGGCTGTATCTGGATGATGTAAATCGCAGCAAGAAATGTCCACCGGATTCATCTGGATTGCAGCAATTATTATTTTGGGGGGTGTAATCGCGACGGTGGGCGATCGCATCGGCACGAAAGTAGGCAAAGCGCGGCTGAGTTTGTTTAAACTGCGTCCCCGCAACACAGCTACTTTGATTACCATCTTGACTGGGATGGTGATTTCTTTTTCCACTTTGGGGGTTTTGCTAGCTTTTGATAAGAGATTGCGAGATGGGGTCTTTGAGATTGGTAGGGTACAACGATTGCTGGAATTAAGGCGACAAGATTTAACCGAAACTCGCCAGCAATTAGAAACAACTACCAAAGCCAAAACTCAAGTCGAGCAAGAACTGACTCAAGCCAGGGAAGAACAGAAAGCTCAGCAGATAGAAGCTCAAAGACAGCAAGCAGTAGCCCAAAAGCGGTTGAAAGAAATTAATCAATCTTTACGGGCAGCCTTAAGTAGACAAGTACAAACCCAAGCTCAACTCAACCGGACTCGCAGTCAACTCAAGCAAATCTCCTCGCAATATCAGCAAGCTCAAGCGCAGCTGAATACGGTGACTGGGCAAGCACGCAAGCTGCGCCAAGAAATTCAACAGAACCAGAAAGAACTGCAAGCATTAGTTGCCCAACGCAACCAACTCAAAACAAGAATTAACCAGCAAGACCGAGAAATTGCCAAATTAGACGCAGAAATTCAGCGGCGAGACCTAAGTATTGCCCAAAGAGAAGCTTTGCTGAAAGATTTGGAAAAAGAAGCAATTGCTTTAGCAAGGAACTTACAACTGCTGCGCCAGGGGAATCTTGCATTAGTCAGGGGTCAAGTACTAGCGGCGCGGGTAGTGCGCATCGTTCGTCCTTCAGCCGCTCGTCAAGCTATCGAAGAAATTCTGCGCGAAGCTAACCGTAATGCGATGAATCAAACTCAACCTGGAGTAGAAAAAATTTCCCAAAGGGTTGTCAAAATTTCGGAAAAACAAGTCGAACAGCTGATCGAGCAAATTGACGATGGGCGAGATTATTTCGTCCGCATTCTCGCTGCAAACAATTATGTGGTCGGGGAAAGTTCCGTACAAGTTTTTGCTGATGTGGCGCTGAATCAACAAGTCTTTAAACCTGGAGAAGTATTATCTAGGATCGAAGCGAACCCAGCAGTAATGACAACTAGAGAAGTCAGACAGCGGATAGATTTGTTGTTAGAAGCTGCTAAATTTAGCGCTCAACGTGCCGGAGTGTTGGATGAGAATCTCCTGATTGCTGACAATCGTATCCAAACCCTAATTCGCTTTTTCGAGCAACTCCAGAGCTACGATCGCCCGCTAGAATTGAAAGCGATCGCCGCTCAGAATATTTACACTGCTGGACCTATAGCTGTGGAGTTACTGGCAACCCAAAACGGACAGGTGATATTTAGTACTCAACAAAGTTTACCGCAGCCGACGGAGCAGGGAGCAGGGAGCAGGGGGCAGGGAGCAGGGGGCAGGGAGCAGGGAGCAGAGGAGCAGGGAGCAGAGAGTGGGGAGTAGGTATGGGGATGGATTCAACTGTGATATTAGGCTTCGATCCTGGTCGAGATAAATGCGGTGTGGCAGTGATGGGACTGGATGGTAATTTGTCCTACCATCAAGTTGTACTAGCAACAGAAGCGATCGCCACTATTCAAGCCTTGCGCCAAAAATACCGCATCTCCTTGTTAGTTATGGGAGATCGAACCACATCTAAACAGTGGCAGCAAAAAATCAGCCAAGCACAACTAGAACCGCTAACAATAGTCATGGTAGACGAGCGCAACACGACTTTAGAAGCACGCGATCGCTACTGGCAGATGTATCCTCCAACTGGTCTTTCTCGCCTCATCCCGCAGGGAATGCGTCAACCCCCACGGGCGATCGACGATATTGTAGCAATATTGCTCATTGAAAGATATTTAGATGCTGGTAATGGGTAATGGGAGCTTCAGGAACAGCAACTAACCAACAACCAACAACCGACAACTACCAACCACCAATTACCAATCGTTAAATTTCTGCTCGAATCTTAAATGCGTAATCTCCGCCTGGTTCTAGTTGATAATCCCGTTGCTCTAAAAAGCGACCAAGAGGTTCTTGGATCAATGCCCGTCCTTGCGAAGGTTTAACAGATAACTCGCCTAGGTGAAACCGCCACTGGAATTGCCACTCAAAATTACCAGCGCACACTTCTCCCTCTAGCAAACCGTGCTGCCAAGATTGTCGTGTAATCCGAACGTGGGCAACAGTTTCTGGTAATCGTTTACGACTCACAATGATACTACCGTTATGAAATGCTTTCCGAATGACTTACTTCCCACAATACCAAAACCAACTTATAGGATCGAAGAGGCAAAAGCGATCTTTCTAACGAAAGAAAGTGAGTCTTGAGTGGTTAGTGGCTGGTGGCTGGCGACTAGATTCCTAGTTTTCGTCTTCACTAGTCACTAGTCACTAGTCACTGAAAACTGAGATTATTTCCATCTATGCACGAGCCTTTAGAAGAGACGGAATTAGCCGATGAATTAGATAAGGCAATTTGGGGCTTTGATGATATTCAGGCAGAAATTAACTACAAACAGGCAAAAGATACTCTTCATAACTTGGTCACTCGTCTCGACCTCAAACCACAAGAAAAAGAGGGATTAGAAACGGAGATCGCCCAGTTAGAGACGATGCTGGAAAATCTAGAGCAGAGGGTGGTGCAAATTGCTGTCTTCGGTATGGTAGGTAGGGGAAAATCATCTCTACTTAATGCTTTGTTAGGGCAGCAAGTCTTTGAAACGGGTCCACTGCATGGCGTGACTCGCAGCACTCAAAAAGCACAGTGGGAAGTTACAGAAGAAAGTATTGGTGCGGGCGATCGCTACGTTAAATTTACCTTGCCTAGTAGCGGCGATTCTCAAGTAGAATTGATTGACACCCCCGGCTTAGATGAGGTTGATGGAGAAACTCGCGCTGCTCTCGCCGCGCAAATTGCCAATCGTGCCGATCTGATTTTATTTGCGATCGCCGGAGATATGACGCAAGTAGAACACAAGGCTCTTTCCCAACTGCGAGACGTTGGCAAGCCGATCCTGTTGGTATTTAATAAAATCGACCAATATCCCCAAGCCGACCGGATAGCGATTTATCAAAAAATTCGCGACGAACGAGTCAAAGAATTACTCTCTCCCGATGAAATTGTCATGGCGGCGGCTTCTCCTTTGACCAAAAAAGCGATCGTGCGTCCTGATGGAACCAGAAGCGTGCAACTCAGCCAGGGACAGCCGCAAGTTGAGGAATTGAAGTTAAAAATTCTCGAAATTTTACATCGGGAAGGCAAAGCTTTAGTTGCTCTTAATACAATGCTTTATGCCGACAACGTGAACGAGCAAATTGTCAAGCGTAAACTCGAAATTCGTGCCAGCAGTGCCGATCGCCTAATTTGGCGGGCAACCATGACCAAAGCCGTAGCGATCGCCCTGAACCCAATAATGATGGTCGATCTGCTCAGTGGAGCTGCGATCGATGCGATCCTCA
This sequence comes from Chroococcidiopsis sp. [FACHB-1243], assembly GCF_014696895.1. Classification (NCBI taxonomy): domain Bacteria; kingdom Bacillati; phylum Cyanobacteriota; class Cyanophyceae; order Chroococcidiopsidales; family Chroococcidiopsidaceae; genus Chroococcidiopsis; species Chroococcidiopsis sp. [FACHB-1243]. The sequence continues at coordinate 18,925 of NZ_JACJQX010000020.1, forward strand.
TCCTGTCTCTAGCTAAGTTATATGACATTCCGATGTCACAGACAGGAGCCTTGCAATTGCTACAAAAAATCGCCCTGAGTTTGGGCGGAATTAGTGCCAGCCAATTGCTAGCCAATTTGGGTTTGAGTTCCCTGAAAAGCCTACTTGGTATAGCTACCCCCGCTACCGGGGGCATTACTCTGGCTCCCTACCTTTCTGTTGCTATTACCCAAGCAGGTGTGGCGGGTGTTTCTGCTTACAGCATCGGACAAGTGACAAAAGCATACCTCGCCAACGGCGCAACTTGGGGACCAGAAGGACCAAAAGCCGTCATTACGCGCATTTTGTCCTCCCTCGACCAAACTTCGATTCTGAATCGAATTAAAGATGAGTTGGTAGCGAAACTAGGAGCAAGGGAATAGTGACCAGTGACCAGTGACCAGTTACTACTCCCGACTCCCGGCTCCCGACTATCTCACGTCCGTGGAGGTAAATTACGCTGCTGCTTGAAGGATTCGAGAATTTCCCGTACTTGTTGTCCGGCTATTTCCCGACCACCCAAACCGAAGGCGATCGCCGAAGCAACAGCGATCGCGCCAAATAGCAATCCGAATGCTAAATTCACGATATCTTGGGCAATCCCAATCTGTTGCAGCGCCATCGCTGAGACGAGAGCAATAATTGCTATACGGGCTATCTGTCCTAAAATCTGAGCTTGGCGATCGCCGGAACTGGTGATGATGTTGTAAGCCAAGTTTGCCAGAAATAATCCAATGGCGAATACTACCAATCCAGCTAAAATTCGTCCAAAAATGACGATAATACCGCTCACAAGGGTAGTTAATGCGGGAATACCCAAAATGTTAACTGCCGTCACTGTAGCGAACAGCATAATTCCTACAAATACGATAATCCCCACAATTTCAGCTGGAGTCCGAGCGGAGATTGTCGGCGTTGGTTCCCTTTGAATGACTGTTGGCTGTCCCGTCGTTGGTGGCGGTGGAATTGCTCCTGGTTCCTCATAGGTAGGACTTGGTGCAGCGCTTCTGCGTCTGAGAGTAGGTAGTCCCAGTACAGAGAAGATGTTGTTAAAGCCAATACTTGTGAGAATATTCGTCACCAGATCGCCGACGAATCGTCCCAGGAAGTAAGCCAGGATGAGAATTAATGCTGCTGTAAAAATTAGTGGTAAAGCATTAAGGATCTGTTGCAACATGGCGATCGCCGGAGTCGAGATCGCATCAATGCGCAGTTGTTGTAGTGCCGCGATCGCTACTGGAATCAAAATGAGGACGTAGACAATCGTGCCAATAATTCCCGATAAAGATTGCCCTCCTGCCGTGGTTCGCAGTCCAAAGCGCGATCCTGCTTGGTCAATTCCAGTTGAGATCAGCAAATTGGTGACGATCCGACGCACTACAGTAGCCAACAACCAACCAGCAGCAGCAATAATGACTGCTACCAAAATATTTGGCAACGCTGAGAGAATCTCGCTCACCAAACCCTCTATTGGTTGTAATGCTTGCTGCAAACCAAGAGTATCGAGGATAGGAATTAAAAACAGCAAAAATATAAACCAGTACAAGGCATTACCAATCGTATCGCTGAGCGATACTTGGTTTGGTGGTCGGGTTACTCCTTGCGGTCGCTGGTCTAAACGCTCGTCCAGCCTAGCAGCGCGTAGTGCTCGGACTGTAATCAACTTCACGATCGTCGCAATTGCCCAAGCCACACCTAGAAAGATCAGCGCTCCTAGTATCCGAGGAATGAAGCTCAATACAGTATTGAGGAAGCCACCCAAAGGACGAGACACCACCTCTAGTTGAAGTGCGTTTAGCACCGCTACTACGGTGAAGAGAATCACAATCCAATAGACTAGGTTGGCAATCAGTTCTTCGACTCTGGGTAAGTCGCGGCTATCCGAACGACCAGTAATGCTTGCTGCAATGCGGTTGTCAATATCCGTGCGATTGAGGATACCTTTGACTATAGCTTTAGCGATCGCAGCCACGATCAAACCAAGCGCCAGAATTAAGACTGCTCCCAGCAAGTTAGGAATAAACGCTAACAAGCTACCCCAAATATTTTGTACGTAATCCACACTTCGCTCAACAGCCTGTTGTCCCTGCTGTACTGGTGGTGCTGCTTGCGCCAAATGTTGCCAAGACGCTTGCAGCGGTCTATCCCAGTTAGTCGAGTGGGTTATCCCGTGCCAAATTGCATTCATAATTTTCCGAGTTAACTGTAAATTTCATGAGGAGAGAGTACCAGCCATCGCTCTTTTTGGTAGCAAAATTGAAAATCCTGCTACAACTCCCTTGTATTTTTGTACTTTGTTAGCAAATTAGCTAGTGAGGAGAAATATAGAGTTCTTATACAGAGTGATTCCTCAGTTTCTCATTCCACATCTACCTTAGTGAGTAGTTATGCCAGAAGAATCCCCGGATTAGTGAGTTTTTAGGTTTTCATCATCGCGATAGATGCGAAATAAAATCAGTTTGCTCGTCAAGATTATGATTAAATTTTCTGATAGATAAGGGAGAAGGGAGCTGAGGAGCAGAGGAGCAGAGAGAGTCGCGGAGCTGAGGGAGGAAAAATACCACGCACCACGCACCACTCTGTCACCAACTACCAACTACCAACTACCCATTACCCATTACCCATTACCACCCTTCACGCTCTTACTGATAACTGACAACTGAACAAATGACACAAATATTTGAACAATCGATTGAAATTGCTGCCAGTGCAACAGCTGTTGAGCGATGCATTACTGACTTAAATCTAATGCATCGGTGGTTGAACCGAGCTTTGCGTTGCGAACCTGTAGGCGAGTGGAGTACGGAAATAGGTAGCCGCAGCCGTTTTATTATTCAAACACCCTTAGTCAAACCTACTTTAGAGTGCATCACGATCGATCGCGCTCCTGGGTTAATTGTCTGGGGATTTGAGGGTTTTTTTCAAGGTAGCGATCGCTGGGAGTGTCAGCCCTTACCCCAAGGAACGCGCCTGCTTAACCGCTTTGAATTTGAGATTCCCAATCCCATCGTTCGCTGGGGTTTCCACACCTTCGCAGCCCCCTGGACGCAAGCAGACATGAAAACTCAACTCCAGCGCCTCAAGCAGGTTGCAGAGGAAGTGAAATGAGTGGTGAAGAGGGTGTAGGGTGTGGGGTAAATCAAGACAAGGGGGACAAGGGAGACAAGGGAGAAAAACACGCGCCACTCTCTTGCCAACTACCCATTACCCATTACCCATTACCCTGACAACTGACAACTGACAACTGACAACTGATAACTGATAACTGTTCTATCCTCTTCCCAGTTGGCTCAACAATTTGCGAATTACTGGAGCATCTTCTGCATGGGGGGCTTGGGCAAGATAGGATTCAAAGTCGGAAATGGCTGAAAACCAATGTCCCAACTGGTAGTTAATTAAACCGCGATCGCGTGTTTCACTTGGGATATCTGGAAACAATAGCAAAATTTTTTCTACTGTTTCCAGTGCTTTTTCTAAATCCTGCTGTTGTAAATAAATATACTTCAAATTTGTCAGCATCCGTGCTAAAAATTGCCGATGAGTCACCGATCGCAAAAATTCCGCTCGTAATGCTACAGGCTGTCCGTAAATTTGGCTCAATTTTGCTTGACAGTCCTGGGGAAACAGTACTTCACCGCGATTGAAGGCATCGACAAAAATTTCCATTTCCGGTATGTCAGGACGAATCAGGAAATGCCCTGGCATTCCCACTCCAACCATCGGAAAGTCAATTCGCTTAGCTAACTCTAGGTAGATTAGCGATAGTGTAATCGGGATTCCCGTCCGTCGCTCGATCGCATCGTTTAAGAAGCTATTACGCGGATCGTGATATTCATTAACATTTCCTTTAAATCCTAAGTCTTCATATAAGTATTGATTAATAGTTTGAATGACACGTAAGGGATACCTCTGAATAGGTAGCCGCTCTAGTAATTCTTCTGCCATCGTATCTAGAGCGTTGAGATATTCTGCTGGATCGAGTTCTGGATATTCCTCCTGAGCAATGTATAGAGCTGCTTTGGCTAGATCGATCTGCTCGTCAGAGCGATCGATCTCTTGAGAGAAAAATTGCCTTGCTACCGGAACCATCACTAATTGCAAAGAATAATAAGGATCGTTTTACACTCTTTACATAAATTAAAACAGACAACACAGTATAAATGGTGCATCCTTAAGGTCAGTCTTATGGAACTCAACCAGAGATAGTTGCATCAAAAATAACAAACGTGGGAAGTCAGCGATCGAAGTCAAAAATTCTGCAATCGCTTTGAGCAATCAAAAATAGAAGTGTCACCACCAAATCGTTTCGACAAAACTCAACAATGGCGGCGGATCTTTTATAGCTTGCGTACCAGCATTTTAATTTGGTATGTCTTGCTATTAACTTTTAGTGCATTTCTTTCCACCTTGGTCATCCGGCAGGTCTTACTGACACGCCTAGAGACAAGACATGAAACCTCTTTGCTACAGGAAGTCAAGGAGTTTCGAGTTTTAGCTAATGGCAAAGACCCCAACACGGGAAAACCTTTTCAACATAACCTTAAAGCTTTGTTTAGAGTGTTTCTCAATCGCAACATTCCCGATGACGATGAGTTTTTGATTGCCATCATCGAGGGTGAAATCGATCGCTCCAGCCCTAGAGCGCTACCCGAGCCACTAAAACAGAATTCAGAGCTAATTCAATATTTTGGTAAATTGACTCAGCCCGAACAGGGAGCCAGAGAGACTGCTGTAGGCACGATTCTCTATCGCGCTGCCCCTATTATCAGAGATGAAACTCACGGAGTCTTTGTGGTCGCTCAACTGACGGCAGGGGAACGCCAAGAAGTGAATGAAGCAATGGCAGTGATTATTCAAGTCAAAATTTTTGTCATCATTGGGGCAGCAATCCTTGCCTGGTTAATGGCAGGCAGAACGCTGACTCCTCTACATTTACTCACGGAAACCGCACGCTCGATTCGCGAATCTGACCTCACTCGCCGCATTCCTGTCAAAGGGTCGGATGAAGTTGCCGAACTCGCAACGACTTTTAATGAAATGCTCGATCGCCTTCAAGCTGCTTTTAGCAGCCAACGCAACTTCATTAACGATGCCAGCCACGAACTGCGAACGCCAATTACTATTATCCGCGGTCACTTGGAACTCATGGGCGACGATCCCCAAGAACGAGAGGAAACTGTAGCTTTGGTGACAGACGAATTAGATCGCATGAGTCGTTTTGTTGACGATTTGTTACTCCTCGCTAAGACGGAGCAACCAAACTTTTTAAAGCTGGAAAGATTAGATCTGACTACCTTGGTAGCAGAAATTTACTCTAAAGCGATCGCCCTATCAACGGATCGTCACTGGCAGATCGATCGCCATAGTCCAGGGACAATTATTGCCGACCGTCAGCGCCTCACCCAAGCAATGATAAACTTGGCTCAGAATGCCACCCAACACACGACAACGGGAGATACGATCGCTTTAGGCTGTATGCAGAGACACAATTGGGTACGGTTATGGGTGCGCGATACGGGCGAAGGTATTTCTCTGGCAGACCAACAAAGAATTTTTGAACGCTTTGCTCGCACTACCAAAAGTCAAAGACGTTCTGAAGGTGCTGGCTTAGGCTTGGCAATCGTGCGGGCGATCGCTCAAGCTCACGGTGGCAAAATTGAACTAAGTAGTCGTCCTCATCGCGGCTCTACTTTTACCATCGTACTTCCTATCGAACCCACATCAGAGATATCATCTCATGAGTAGAATTTTAATCGTCGAAGATGAACCCCGGATTAGTGCTTTTATTGAAAAAGGACTAAAAGCCAATGGCTACACAGTCTCAGTAGTTCGGGATGGCGATGAAGCTTTACTTGTAGCCAATAGCAAAGATTTTGACCTCATGATTCTCGATCTAGGACTACCGCGTCAAGACGGTTGGACGATATTATCAACATTGCGCGGTCAAGGAGAATATTTACCGATCGTCATTCTCACTGCTCGCGACGATGTGAATGATAAAGTAGCGGGACTAGAGGGAGGCGCTGATGACTATATGACAAAGCCATTTCGGTTTGAAGAATTGCTGGCGCGGGTGCGTTTGCGGTTACGCGACAAAACTCAGAACGTCACGAAGGAGATTGCGGAACTCAAAGCAGGTAATCTTGTCCTAGATTTGCAGCTGCGACAAGTCAGAATTGGCGATCGCTCAGTCGAACTTTCTGCTAAGGAATTTACGTTGATCGAAACATTTCTACGGCATCCCAATCAAGTCCTCAGCCGCGAGCAACTCCTCAGTGCTGTTTGGGGCTACGACTACGATCCTGGTTCTAATATTGTTGATGTTTATGTTGGCTATTTACGCAAAAAAATCAGTTCTCACCTGATTGAAACCGTCCGAGGTATGGGATACCGTTTCGTTAGTCAGCAGTGAACAGTTGTCAGTTATCAGTGTAGAGATGTTAGATGTAACGTCTCTACATAACGACTCTCATAAACTCTCATCAAATTATGCGTTTAATTCTTAGCTCGATCGCCGCGATCGCTTTTCTGGCATTGCCTACAATTGTGGCGGCGCAATCTACCTCTCCTAAACCAGATAACAGCCCTTCTTTTGAACTTCCACAACGCACTCCTAGAAATCCTAGCAGACCTGCTGAACCACCAGCACCACCAGAAGAATATGAGAAGAAAATAGAAGATATTCAAAATTTAGTCAACAGTAATAAGCAGGTAAAAACAATGTGCGCTAACTATATCAACGATATAGAGTATCAGTTTCTCAGCAATAAGTTGCAGATTGATACTGGTAATAATAGTTGTGCTTTTACCATTATTAAAGAAGTTATTCAACCGCAACTGGCTGAAGGTAAACTTAGAACCTACGAATATACAGGCGATCGCGAAGGGATAATTGTTACGTTTTAATTTAATATTTCAAGAAAGTGGCTAGTGTTTAGTGTCTGGTGACTGGAAAAAATCTAGCCACTAGCGACTTACAAATGACAAATAACTAAAAAGCTTATGAATCCCAATACATCGCAGGTTTTGATTCGGTTCCCCCATCCCCCCTTAAAAAGGGGGGCTAGGGGGGATCTCCAAAGTCTATGTACTCTAACCAAGAAGTATTGTTATGAATCCTGCAGATAATCCCATATGACCAAGCTAATTATTCAAATTCCTTGTTATAACGAAGCAGAAACGTTAGGAATTACTCTTTCTGCTTTGCCGCGAGAAATACCTGGAATTAGCTGTGTAGAATGGTTGGTAATTGATGATGGTAGCACGGATAAAACCCTTGCAGTTGCTAAAGAGTTTAGGGTCGATCGCATAGTAAGATTGAACCACAATCAAGGACTCGCAAAAGCATTTATGGCAGGGATAGAAGCCTGTCTAATTGCAGGAGCAGATATTATTGTTAATACTGATGCAGATAATCAATATTGTGCTGATGATATTCCTAAATTAATTGCTCCTATTTTATTAGGGAGAGCAGAAATTGTTATTGGCACGCGACCAATTCATAAAATCAAACACTTTTCCCCAACTAAAAAAGTTTTACAAAAATTAGGAAGTTGGGTGGTACGCCTTGCTAGTAACACGGACATTCCCGACGCACCCAGTGGTTTTCGGGCAATTAGTCGAGAAGCGGCAATACAATTAAATGTATTTAACGAATATACTTATACGCTAGAAACAATCATTCAAGCTGGACAAAAAGGTATTCCAATTACTGCCGTTCCGATTAGAACGAATAAATATCTCAGACCTTCGCGTTTAGTTAAGAATATTCCCACTTACATCCAGCGATCGCTCTTTACAATTTTACGCATTTTCATGACATATCAGCCGCTAAGATTTTTCACAATTTTAGGCAGCGTTCCTTTTAGTTTGGGTACATTGCTGGGGATTCGATGGCTAATATTTTTTCTTGATGGCACAACTCGTACTCGTATCCCTAGCTTGATTTTAGCAGCAATTTTAATTATTACTGGCGTACAACTGTGGCTTTTTGGCTTAGTTGCCGATCTCCTAGCAGTCAACCGCAAAGTATTAGAAGAAATTCAATTACGACAGCGAAGGGCGGATATTGAAGGGAGCAGGGAGCGCACGAGTAGGGAGCAGGGGTGAAGAGAGCTGAGGGGACAAGGGGACAAGGGGGACAAGGGGGACAAGGGAGAAGAAACTACCAATTACCAATTACCAATTACCAATTACCGATTACCAGTGTCAAATAAAAACCTGTTTGCTAAAGAAGCGATCGCGCAAATTCCTAAAATTTTAACCTTGATGGATCGTAATGTTCACAGCCCTACTTATGGATGTTGCGATCGCAATTTTTGGCATTACAAAATTATCGATTTTCCGAGCGGGATGGCGCAAGAATTTGTCTTACCTCTCGCTTTGGCATACGATACGGATTTACCAGATAACCCTTTTTATCGGCAAAAGATCGTTCCTCAGTGGGTGGAAACAGGAATTTTATATGCTGCTCGTAGCGCTCATGCAGATGGTTCCTGTGACGACTATTTTCCCTACGAACGAGCTGCTGGTGCAGCGGCTTTTTCTCTGCTTGCCTGCATGGATAGCTACACCCTATTAAAACTCAATAATCCAATCGCTCTGCAATTTTTTACTAACCGTGCTAATTGGCTGGCAAAACATCATGAAAGCGGTAGACTCACCAATCACCAAGCCTTAATTGTTTTATGTTTAGAATTACTTTCAAATTTATTACAAACTTCTCAGTGGGATCGGGCAAAAGTTCAGCGTTTAGAACGAGTTTTAGCTTGGCAAAGTAGCGAAGGCTGGTTTCAAGAATATGAGGGTTGCGATCCTGGCTACCATACTTTAACTATTTCTTGTTTAGCACGAATTTATCAACTTAAACCCGATATTCGCATCAAAGAGGCATTAATCAAAGCAGTTGGATTGGCTGCTCAGTTTGTACATCCTGATGGTTCATACGGGGGAGAATATACTAGTCGTAATACATACAATTTCTTCCCTCATGGTTTTGAATTAGTTGGACGATGGTTTCCCGATGCTTTAAGAATTAACGATGCTTTTTTAGTTGGATTAGCAAACGGTTTAGCACCTTGTTATAGTGACGACCATATTATCGGACATCATACTTGGAATTACTTGTTGGCTTGGCGCGATTTTGTTCCTCAACGTCCTTTATCTCAATCTCGTCCTACAGGTAGAATTTGGCTACCAGAAGCAAAGATTTTGATAGATCGACTCCCTAGTACGGGCGCACAGCCGTGCGCCCGTACTAACTCTCCAAGGTACGAACTCTACTTAGCACTGAATAAGGGAGGTACGTTTAAACTATTTCGTAACAACCAGTTGATAGCTTCAGATACGCAGTTTTCACTTTTGGTTAAAGAAGGCAAAAGAATTAAGAATGCGGTTGGACATTTAGTAGAAAATTATGCGATCGCTCTAGAACAAAACAAAATTACAATTCAAGGACAGTTGGGATGGGCGAAACAAAAACAAATGACACCAGCCAACTTAATGATATTACGCATAGTTATGCTGGGTTTCGGACGATTTTTTCCTAATTTGATTCGGAAGCTGTTACAAAAAGTGTTGATTGTTGGCAAGAAAGACGCACCATTCTGGTTTCAACGTCAACTGCTTTGGGAAAATGGGAAATTACACGTAATTGACGAACTAAAAGCTCCGAATTGGGAAAATGTTATAGCTGCTGATATTGGCTGCGATCGCACTTCAATTTATGTGGTTATGAGTCGAACTTTTCAAATTGGTCAACTGCAACCTGAATGGAATTTGACTGAAGAAGTCAAGCAACTCGCCCCAGGTGAATCGCTAAAATTAGAAAGGTATTTTTAAAAGTTATTTTTGATATATCGTCTCTACAAGAACAGGAGTTACGCACTTGAAATCTGAGATCTCGATTTCCCCTAGTTCCCTCCTTCTAAAAAGGGGGAACTCAAAGCCCCCTTTTTAAGGGGGTTGGAGGATCGACTACGTAAGTTTTGAAGAAATTGAATATTTTTTGGGTTCAAACATGAAACGAATAATTTCTATTCTAGTTAGCTTAATAATTTTAGTAATTATTTATTGGAAAATCGATTTTACTAATCTCATCGAAGTATTTCAAAACTCAAATATTTACTGGATGATAGTCAGTCTATGTATGGTCGTACCCATAACAACTATTACAGCATGGCGATTGCAGCAACTAGCTCCTAAACAAGCTCAATTAAGCTTTGGAGAAGCAAATAAATTAATTTTAGCTGCTAGCGTACTTAATATGGTCTTACCTTCAAAGATGGGCGATATTGCTAAAGCTTATTTTATGCGGCAGCAAGGGCATTTAACTGGCTCTTTGTCTTTATCTTTAGTAGTTTTTGAGAAAACTTGCGATTTACTATCATTATTATTATGGTGTGTTTTGGGTTTAATTCTTTATCCTTATAAGAATTTGTTGTTTTGGATAATGACAGTGAGTGTGGGTTTAGGGTTAACCCTTGGCTTACTCTTACTCAGTTCTCATAAATTCGCTCAAATAGTTTTTGTTTTCAGTAAAGCGATCGCTACCAAAAAACTGAAAATCAAAATTCAAAAATTGCAATTTTCTTGGAAGGAAATGCATCATTACTTTTGGCGCGATCGAGCTAATTTATTAAAAATCGCCTTAACTTCTATATTTATTTGGTTTTTACATTTATTACAAATCTGGTTCTTCATTCTGGCTCTAAAAGCCTGGACACCATTTTTAGCAAACCTTGCGCTCTCTCCATTAGCGATTTTAACAGGATTATTACCGCTGACATTTGCTGGTATTGGTACTCGTGATGCTGCATTAATTGCGTTCTACCAACCCTATTTTAATGCTCCTACGGCAGCTGCTTTAGGTTTACTTTGCACGTCTCGCTACTTGCTACCTGCAATTGGTGGTTTACCTTTTTTAGGACAATATTTAACCACTGTCCGCAATCTTTCTCAAGAGCAGTAAAAATGAGATTTTTCTCATCTTAAATTCACAAGTTTGTTACTTTTATAGAGTAGTCTTGCACCTGTGAAGAAAATTCATGTATATTCTATTGAGTGTTTCTAGTCGCAGGGATTGTGTTACAGATTATTAGCAATAATATTCGTACAAGCATATTTGTATTTGGTGCAACGCTTGCACTTACAAATAGCGTATTTGCCAGCGAATTGAAGCAAGAAAATACAAATTTAGAGCGAGCAAATAACTTATCTTCTAGTTTTAGAGCGATCGCACCTTACGAAGCTAACAGTCTCGATCGGATAACGCCTGTTTCCCAACTCGACAATATTAGCGCTCGCGATTGGCAGTGGCAAACATTAAAATTTCTGAGCCAACGCTATAATACGGCAATTGATTTTAATGGCGATCGCAGCTTCACACGTTATGAATTTGCCGCTACTTTAGATACTATTCTCACTGAGATCTCAAAACTAATTGCTACAGGTGACGCTGAACTTCTGAGTCAAACAGACATCACCAAATTGCAAAAATTGCAAACAGAATTTGCTACTGAATTAGCTAATCTACAAACAAGACGAGTAGAGGGATTAGAAAGTCAAACTCAACAGCTTGAAGCACAACAATTTTCTACAACTACAACTCTCTCAGGTCAAGTCATCTTTTCTGTCAGTGGCGCTGTAGGTGACAAAAAAGCAGATGGTAGTGGTGAAAAAGTAGATAGCAATTTAGTTTTGAGCGATCGCGTACGACTGACTTTTAATTCTAGTTTTATGGGGGAAGATCGTCTGAGGGTGCGCATACAAGCGAATAACTTCCCCGGAGTTGAAGATGCGACAGGGACAACAATGGCGCGATTGGGATTTGAAGGGGATAGCGAGAATCAGTTTGAGTTAACTCGCATCGAGTACCGCTTTCCCGTTGGCGAAAAAACTACAGTTTATGCGGGAGTCTTTGGTAGTGGAATAGATGACTTTGCCGATACAGTCAATTCTTTCCTTGATAGTAGCAGTCGGGGGGCAGTATCCCGCTTTGGCAGGCGCAATCCGATTTACAGACAAGGTTCGGGTACGGGAGTAGGTGTTGAATACGATTTGACTGAAGAGATCTCTCTGCAACTGGGTTATGTTGCTGAAGATGCTAACGAACCGGAATCTGGAATTAGTGGTAGTGCTTACGGCGCGATCGCGCAATTGTATTTTGAGTATAGCGATCGATTTGAGTTAGGTTTAACTTACGTACATTCCTACAACCAAATAGATACAGGTACGGGAAGCGAATTAGCCAACGATCCTTTTGATGAAAACAGCGATGCTATCCGCGCAAATTCTTATGGTATTGCTACAACTTGGCAGATTAATCCTAAATTTGCGATCGGTGGATGGATGGGTTTGACAAATGCGACAGCCGCAGATTTACCAGGTAATCCAACAGCAGAGATTTTTAATTATGCTATCACCCTTGCCTTTCCTGACTTAGGGAAAGAAGGTAACTTAGGTGGAATTGTTATCGGTCAACCACCAAAGATTATAAATACCGATTTTGGGAGATTTCGCGATCGAGATATTTCACTACACTTGGAATTATTCTATCGCTTTCAAGCCACCGAAAATATTTCAATCACCCCTGGTGTATTAATAATTACTAATCCCGAACACGACAACAACAATAACTCTGTATATGTCGGTACAGTTCGTACTACTTTTGACTTCTAAGTGCGGAAATTTAAATGAGTATTAAAAAAACCTTAAATAACTTGTTCAGCTTAACTAAGCTTGCACTTAGGCTATAGCAATTCTAGTCAATTATTTGTGGCATGAACATCTTGTTTATGCCACGAGTATCTTTTCCATACAAGCACTTCAGCCTGCTCTACACTCGTTGGTGAAATAGGATGACTTCTGATTAAATCGGGGGAGAGAATTTTTGTACGCTAAAGTTTTTCGGTTGAATTATCCGAGTGCTTTTTTTGCTTGAATTGACCTAAAATATGCTGTTAATAATGCTTTCAAGCCTTTGATACTGTACTTAAGGCAACATTCAGTAGAACCACCGTATTCAGCAGATTAAATACTCAAGTAAATTTTAATCAACTCAGAAGAAAACAAGCACTTACACTGAGTACAAAATCCACCCAATTAGGACAACACTCAAGTTTTTGAAGAACGTCTGTCATCGATTTGATGTTGCGTTTTTCTCTGAAAAGCATGGGTAAAAGTTTCATGTTTACCTACGCAGAGTGCTTGGGCAAAATTATTGCGATCGGTAGCCGCATTAGGCTAATGATTCAATTATTTTCATTTTTTCTGATAGTAAAAGCATTACAGGTAAGGCTTCGTTTGGAGCAATTTACCTGTAATAGATCTGTTTGTTCACCATTATTTACCTAATCAAAACATGAGTACTATCAACGGCACAAACGCTAGTGAAACCATTAATGGTACTAGCGCTGACGATCTAATTAATGCTTTTGGAGGCAATGATATCGTTAATGCTGAGGACGGAAACGATACTGTTTTTGGCGGCGATGGTAATGACACTATCAATGGAGAAGATGGCGATGACTTTCTCTATGGTGGAAATAATAACGATACTATAAATGGTGACGACGGTAACGACGAAATCTTTGGCGATTCGGGTAATGATATTCTCAGAGGTGATAACGGCGATGACATCATAAATGGCGGAGTTGGTGACGACCAACTCTTCGGTCAAGAAGGTAACGACACCCTCACAGGTGGAGATGGAATAGACCGCCTCAATGGTGAAGATAGCAACGACACCCTCGATGGTGGACTCAATAATGATATTCTTGATGGCGGATTTGGAGACGACATTATTTTCGGTAGAGATGGCAACGACCAACTTTTTGGTAGAGATGGAAGCGACCAACTAAATGGTGAAGCAGGAGATGATACTATTAGCGGTGAAACAGGTGACGATACTATTAGTGGTGGCATTGGTATAGACAACGTTACTGGTGGATTTGGCAACGATAGTATCAATGGTGGGGATGGTAATGACACCCTCAACGGTCAGGAAGACAACGACACCATTCTGGGTGGAAATGGCACAGATACCATAACAGGTGGTTTTGGCAGTGACATCTTAACGGGTGGTGCTGGTAATGACACCTTTATCTTTACTAATTCAAATCAAGGAATTGACACCATCACAGATTTTTCTAATGTCACAGGTAATAATGATATCTTCCGAGTTTCCGCTTCTGGTTTTGGCGGAGGTTTAGCACCGGGTGCTGTAATTACGGCTGCTCAATTTCAATTAGGTGCAGCAGCCAACGATGCTAACGATAGATTCATCTACAACAGCAGCATCGGTACTCTTTACTTTGACGTAGATGGCAACGGTAGTACATCTCAAATTGAACTCGTCAGACTAGATGGTAATCCTACAATTACTAGAAACGATATTTTTGTGATTGCGTAGTGACTTCTACATAAATCCATAAAGTACCGTATCTCGTTTGTTGCTGAGGTAAAAGTTAAATCTAAAGCTAAGTAATAAATGAGATACGGAAAACAGCTACAAAATCTCAAATTATCAAATTACTAACGAGCTATCTGTAAATTTTTTGTAGATAAAAACTTCTCATATCCCGCTTGTAATTGACGTTTACCGTCACGTTCGATAATGCTGCCATGAGCCATGATGACTCGATGAAAATCCCAGCAAAGAACTTTTTGAATTGACTGTTTTACCCGTTCTTTATCACGAGAAGCAAGTTTTTCTAATAGTGTTGGTTCTAAGGAGCGATCGCCTCCTAAAATCTTAGCAACCAAGCGCATTTGCCATGGAAAACTAGCATCAAAATGAAAAGCTGTATCAGTCAAGATCAAGGTTTGGCTTGCTCGATGCCAAAACACAATTTCATTGAGTACTCCCGATCCACCGATACCTATAGTTTGAAATCCGGCAAATAAGAGATATTCAACTTCATTTGAATTGCCAATTTTACCACGTTCGTTGAAGATGCGATCGCTCGTTATATCTGGTCTTTTCAAGTCTAAACCTGGAGCAGTCCAAATCTCGGCATTGGGATATATCTCCTTGAAGTTAGTGAGAAAAAGATGATGATAGCAGTTTGGCGCGATAATTGTGATGACGTTACCCAGTGCGTTAATTTGCTGGATAGTTATTTCATCAACATCAATGGGAGAAATAATTATCAGTTCGCCATTGTCAAGGCGAATTACTGTCATTCTCGTTCCCACTTCTAGACCGAAAAACTGAAATTGCCGTTCGCCAACCCAGATATTTTGATCGATTTCTCTCAGCATAAGATTAGGTTATGGTAAGGGTTTCCTTGCTCCCTTTTCCCTGCCGTTAGTCCGCCGAGAAATGCCACAAGTCAGAAAATCGGGAGTTAATATTGAGGCGATCGTGCTAATTTTAAATCCTCTTATTAAAGACGATCGTGAAGCCATTTGCAAGATAACTTAAGGAAACTTATCTGACTGGATAACTGAAGAAATTTTTTATAATTTAGCAATAAAAAATAGGTGGGCATTGCCCACCCTACTAATAACTGACCACTGATAACTGTTAACTGATAACTGTTAACTGTTAAACAAAGCGATCGCCTTTACCACCTTTACGGCGAATGCCGATTACAGAAGGACGGGGTGGTCCGTAGAGATCTCCCGCTAAATTGCTGGGCCAATTACTACCGCGTGGAACAGTTCTGTTTTGCGTAAACAGAGTCCCATCCAAATTCAGCATCTCAATGTCGCGATTGAGACTTTGAGGTGGATTAAAAGGAACGTTTTCCCCTGGATGCTGCACGCAGATAATTAAGGTATCGCTGACAAAGGTAGGTCCTGTCATTTCGCAGCGCGGGGGACCATAGGCAAAAGGTACGATTTGCCCTGCATTCTCACCATCTAGAGGAATGTAGAACAGCCAGTTATTACCGAAAACTCCAATTAAATCGGATGTTTGAACGTTGAGATCGGAGGACGCACCTTCTACCACAGCTCCAACTACTGTATGGTCGATGTTGAGTGGTTTTGCTTCTGCTCCTTCACCAAAACCGTTATGAGCGCCAGTGGACATATCCGTGACACCCCAAACGTTATTTTGGCTGTCGAAAGCAAGGTTATCCACGTTAGCAAAACCGTCTCCTGGCTCGGCTCCTGCTTCCCCACCTTTGGCTAAGCGTTCCCAACGGAAAGTTAGACCTGTATTATCGGAGCTGTTTTCAGTAATCTTAAACAGTTCTCCTGAAGGCTGTCCCGCGTTGACATCTTTGCTGTATTTAGAAACAACAAACATACGGGAATCTGGATAACCATCGCTACCTGGCGCACCGTCAGTATAAGCGATGAAGACTTCTCTTGAATTGCGAGGATTGATTTCCAAATCTTCAGGACGAGCGGTAGGAGTACCACCGATTAGGTTAGCAGCTAAAAAGGCATCAACTAATACCGCGCCTTGACTTGTATAGAAATCTGAGAGTTTCTTACCTTGGTAGTCTTTTAAAGCCGTAGCTTCATTCTCAGTGGTAATGTTGTACTTACCACCATCTTTTGTTTGTGCGGCAATGCCGTTGCGTCGCGGTAGTGGCAGTAGTGCGTTGCGCGTTGCTTTACCCAAAGCTTTAATTTCTACCGAGCCAAGCGTGGAAGGGGAAATGGGGTTGGTACTCGCACCAATCTCCAACGGTAGCCATTCACCCGTACCGTCAGGATTGTATCGGGCGACGTAGAGCGTACCCGTCTCAAATAGTTCGCTATTTTTCTTGTCTTCAGGGGATTTGACCTTCCCTGCACTGACAAATTTCCAAGTATGTCCGCCACGGCGATCGTCACCCATATAGGCAACGAGTTTTTTTCCAGACTCCGCCACCATAGTGATATTCTCATGGCGGAAGCGACCGAGAGCAGTATGTTTGCGCGATCGCCATTTTGGATCGGCGGGATCGATTTCGACCATCCAACCGTATTTTTCCCCTACCATACCGAATTCAGCGCCAGTCGTGCCTTCGGTGTATTCTGTCTGCGTACCGTTGGGTAAAACGGCTTCTGTCACTCCGACGAAGAACTCTTCACTAGCTTGGAAGTTCTCCTCTGCGGACATGATGGTTCCCCAAGGAGTTGTACCACCAGAACAGTTGTGTCCCGTACCGATGATTTTGCTACCCAATCCATCGGTGTTAACGGCTTCAAACACGTCTTTAGCAGCCGTACCCGTACCGATGAGGTAGTTGAGATCGCCTTTCTGGTAGCTTTTTTCGCCCCAGGACGTGACTTCTTTGTAAGCATCAGTGCGATCGCTGTTGATTCCTAAGCCTGACAAGGTGTGGATGCGGCGGTTTTTCGGGTCTTTGACAACGCTGTAACGTCCGTCATTACCTTGGCGAATTCTGACAATCGAACCACCCATGTTGTAGAGAAACTCACCTAGCAAGGTGCGGTTTTTCTCGCTAATATTGATTCCTAAATAAGGAAAAGATTCGGAGAACCCTGCCAAATCTTCTGGGGTTTCAGGTGCGAGCAGGGAAATGGGGTAGGAAACGTATTCGTGATTCACCCACAAGTAGCCGTCTTTAACAGCAATGCCGTCGTAGTGGATGCCATTACCAATGTCGTTCTCTTTTCCCCTAACTTTGGTGCCGTTAATTGGTACGAAGCCAGTGTAGTCGCAGTTGTAACCAAAATAATCATCTGGGTTGGAGAAGACGCGATCGCCCCAGCCAACAATGACGTACCGCTCGTATTCTGGTGGTACGATGACATCATCGTAGACGGTATATTTCGTCAATCTCGCATCTGTCGATGGTTGTAAAACTTGCCCTTTTTCGCTGCCTGCTGGTAGGTAACTAGGCAGTTGTTGATAAATGGGTAACGGATGGGGCAATCGTACAGGGGTGAACGATAAAGCCTCAGCTGCTTGGGCGGTGCTAGAACCAGCACCAAACAGTTTATTCTCTAGCACGGGTGAGAAAGCAGCAGCACCAACACCCGCACCGAAGAAAACTAACAGCTGCCTCCGAGTAATTCTAGACATGAAACTCCCTCTTGATTCGGAATCGCCAGATCCTCAAGTTTGAAAATGTCTGTATTGCAATTATTAATAGAGAGTGCAGAGTGCTATTAGCTCTTGGTTCCTTCAGATTTCAACGCGATAACTATGCTCGCGCCTTTTCTATTAGCTTATGTATTTTTAATTACAAACATATCAGACAAAAGCTTGATTTGAGCTGTAACCAAAAGACGCGCTCTCGCTTTTTCTCTACTACTAATTCTTAAGACAGAGACTTATTTTCAAACAAATATTGTTGCCTCTGTTACGATAATCCCACAACATTAAGGTGAGTTAATCGCCTGGTTAATACTGAGTCTTTTTTTTACCTTAACTTGCTCTGGTTAACTTTTATAGAGCAGAATAAGCAAATATATCTAGTCATCAATCTGCAAAATTTAGTTTGCTTGCTGAAGGCGATTTTCTTAATTCAGCTAGTAGTTTAAATGCGAATCTATCGGATATACTTTTTTATTTAAACGATTTTCTCCGCGCCACCTCTGCGATCGCAACGATAGATCGGCGTGTATAAAAAAAATTAAAATTTGCAGAATTACGTACATTTCTCGTTGCAATTAGTCATCGCGATAGGCGGGATCGTCTTCTTTTAACATACGCGCAGTATTTACATTCGCAGGAGTACGCTGACTGGCGGTTGCAGTTCCATTTGGCGATGAGGAAAAGCCTAACAAAAGTGCGGAATTGCTGAAGTATCTCGTCCAGTGACTCAACACGGGTTGCGATCGCCAATCGACTCGCGAGACTTTAGTATAGAGTAAAGGGACTTGTTGCCCATTGTGATCGCCGACTACTGTTACAGCGATTTCTGTGATTCTGGGTTTTCGCTCGAACTCTTGCTGAATCAACTTGCTAGTCTGTGACTCGGCTTGCTGCATCAAACGAGCAAAAGAAGGCATTCCCTCAGAACTGAGGACGAGATTTAAAGATTTAGGTTGCGCTCTAGCTGGGGTAGAATACCAGCAGCTTACACACATTGTTGCGACTAAAATGATTTTTACTGGAATTGTTTTGACTGGGGCGATCGCTTTAAATAATTGAAGTTGTTGAAAAACACTCATCATCTTGACTAAATGCTTAATTTCTGCATAGCTACGAGGAGGAAAGGAGAAATGCAGACTGTTCCTAAGCTTAGCGATCGCGCTTTAATAAGTCAGTAAGCTCGGGTTAACTTTCAGTTATTAGCGAGCAGTTAGAGGTAAGTAGTGAAAATACGTCTTACTACCCACCAATTACCAATTACTCATTACCATGCCAATCGTTAATAAATTTATTGAAATCGAAACCACTGCGGGAATTAATATTCACAATATTACGCCAGCAATTGAGAAGATAGTTTTTAATACAGGAATTAATAACGGACAAGTTCTAGTCTTTTCTCGTCATACAACGACCGCATTAGCGATTAATGAAGCGGAAGAAAGATTACTAGAAGATATCAAAATTTTTTTAAGCAAATTAGTTCCCGAATCAGAACGCTACTTGCATAACGACTTGCACTTAAGAAAAAATATCCCGGAAGACGAGCCGATAAATGCTCACTCGCACTTAATGGCGATGATGCTTAATAATAACGAAATTATTCCCATAGTCGATGGGAAACTTGGATTAGGAACCTATCAATCAGTTTTATTTTTTGAATTAGACGGCGCTCGAAAAAGAAAAATTCTGTGTCAAATTTGGGGCGAATAATAAAAGTAGGGTGGGTATTGTCCACTTTAATATAAATCAAAAACTGAGATTGTCTTTTCCTTCAGTAGAAGCCGCATCCTCATGCGTGATGGTAATTTTAGCCGCTACAGTAGAACGCCGCAGGTTACGAATTGCATCAATAGTATTTTTGATCGTACCAGCCAGGGGAACAGCTACAATTGCACCCAAAAAACCACCCATTTCAGCTCCAGTCAAGATGGCAATAAAGATCCAAATTGGGTTGAGTCCCGTAAAATTGCCCATCAATCTAGGTGCTAGCACGTTATCTTTAATTTGTTGCAACACAATTGCCGCCAAAGCAACTTGCAACCCCAGCAACCAATTTTGCACCATGACTAACAGCGTGACTGTACCAATGCCTAAGCTAGCGCCAATAAAAGGGATGAGTTCGGCTACGCCAATTAAAAGGGCAAACAATAGAGCAAATGGCACGTTGAGGACTACGAAAATTGGGGTTAAAGCGGCAAACATGAATAACCCCAGTAATAGTTGAGTCAGAAAGAAATTTTGAAAATTGAGTCGCAAGGAAGCACTAAACGGAAGTCCAATCTCTGGTGGTAGGAAGCTAATGAGACCGCGCCAGAGGCGATCGCCGTAGAGCAGCATGTAAAATGCCAGTACCACCACTAAAATTGTCTCAATTAACCACGACAGCGTACCAAGGGCAACTCCAAATGCCTGTTCTGGTATAGATGGCAAGCGTCTTTCAATCGTATCGTTAACGCGATTGCTAAAACCGCTCAGATCGAGAGGTAACTTTCTTACCCGCGCCCAGCTATCTAGTCTTCCCAACTGTGTTTGAATTGTATTTAACCAATCGGGAATTCTTTGAATCAATTCGATCGTTTGGTCGTAGACCAATGGTACTAGAGTTAGACCGATCGCCACCAACAAGACTAAACTCAAAAATAGAACGACGATGACTGCCTGAGAGCGGCTAAAGCCAATTCGCTCGAAAAACCGAACTGGGTAATTGAGTAGAAAAGCCAAAATAGCCGCGATCGTCAATACGGCGATCGTATGCTGAAAATATTGAAAAGCTTGACTCAATAACCAAATATTCAGAGCAATAACAGGACCGCTCAAACCGTAAATCGCTAAACGCTGCCAAGAGGCTGAACGGCGCATTTCTCACACCACCCACAATAGTTGCTCCACCACTAACCCTCGATTTTAGTGGCAAAATCTATTTAAGTGACAGGGTAAAGTCGTAAGTCGGGTATTCGTAAGTCAGAAATCTAAATTCGCCTCTTACCTCATGCCAACTACCAATTACCCATTACCAATTACCAATGACAATTTATGACAACTGCTGCGATCGCAAATTTAGTGCTGGGGATCTTTCTCGGCTTGATGATTCTACTGTTTATCTTCCGTATCGTGCTGACTTGGTTTCCCCAAATCGACCTTAAGCGTTTTCCATATAATCTCATTGCCGTACCAACAGAACCCTTGTTAGTACCGACGCGAAAACTAGTACCGCCCATTGGTGGCGTGGATATCACCCCCATCATCTGGGTCGGAATTTTTAGCCTGCTGCGAGAAATATTACTAGGTCAGCAAGGACTGCTGATGATGCTGATGCATTGAAATTTTATGTAGAGACGTTACATGTAACGTCTCTACACTACTCCTGTACGGGCGGGTTTAAGCACTGAATTATTTGTTCTAGTATAGGTATCTTCAAAAAAAACCCGCCCCTACGACTCCCTATTTTTTCAACATCACCTGCTCGACAAAATTGGTGTAAACCTCTGCCTGAAGAAACTCTGGAGTATCTAAAATCCGTTGGTGAAAGCCGATAGTCGTCGGTACGCCTGTGAGGGCGAATTCCCGCAAGGCGCGTCGCATTCGCCTAATTGCAGTCGGACGGTCTGGTCCCCAGACGATCAGCTTACCAATCAGAGAATCGTAGTAAGGCGGGATGCGATAATCGGTGTAAATGTGAGAGTCCATCCTGACTCCTGGTCCCCCAGGAGCGAGATAGCCGCTGATCCGTCCTGGTGCGGGACGAAAATCTCGGTCTGGATCTTCAGCATTAATCCGACATTCAATTGCGTGTCCCCGTAACTTTACCTGCTCTTGGGTGAATTGTAGGCTTTCGCCTTGAGCAACGCGGATTTGTTCGGCAATTAAGTCAAGTCCTGTAATCATTTCCGTGACGGGATGCTCGACTTGAATCCGCGTATTCATTTCCATGAAGTAAAATTCTCCAGTTTGCGACAGGAGAAACTCTACCGTCCCTGCACCGATGTAATTAATCGACTTTGCCGCCATTACCGCTGCTGTTCCCATTTTTTCCCGTAATTCGGGAGTTAAGGCAGGGCTGGGAGCTTCTTCTAATAGCTTTTGGTGGCGGCGCTGGATCGAACAGTCCCGTTCGCCCAAGTGGACGACATTGCCGTAGCTATCTGCTAAGATTTGAAACTCAATATGGCGCGGGCGATCGACAAATTTCTCGACATACAGACCAGGGTTGCCAAAGGCGGCTTCTGCTTCTCCTTGAGCCGCTAAAAATAATCGCCCTAAATCTTCATCGTTGCGAACCAGACGCATTCCCCTGCCACCACCGCCAGCAGTGGCTTTAATCATGACTGGGTAGCCAATTTGACGCGCGATCTCCCGCGCTTCTTTTTCGTCTCTGACTAACCCATCACTCCCAGGGATGGTGGGGACTCCCGCCGCGATCATCGTTTCCTTTGCTGTGGATTTATCGCCCATAGCTCGAATTGCTTCTGGGGTTGGTCCAATAAAGGCAAGCTGGTGGTCGGCACAAATTTCCGCAAATTTCGCATTTTCCGCTAAAAAGCCATAACCAGGATGGATGGCAGTCGCGTTGCGCGTCAGAGCTGCGGCAATAATACTAGGGACGTTGAGATAACTTTTGCTACTGGGAGCTTCGCCAATACACACCGCTTCATCAGCTAATTGGACGTGGAGCGCGTCGCGGTCTACGGTTGAGTGTACCGCGATCGTCGCAATTCCCATTTCTTCACAAGTACGGAGAATTCTCAGGGCGATTTCCCCTCGGTTAGCAATCAGAATTTTGTCAAAGCGCATCTTCCAGCAAAGGATGTCGGTATCATCAGCATAGGGGTTGGCAGAATTCGTAATTCGTAATTCGTAATTCGTAATTATTTTGGCACGAGCGATCGCCTCTTTTTTGTTCAACTTTGCTGGTCTTGCTCCACAAGTATGCTAAATTATATATCTGCTAAGCGGATGTGGCGGAATTGGTATACGCGCACGTTTGAGGGGCGTGTGGCTTTGCCTTGCGAGTTCGAGTCTCGCCATCCGCATTTTTTCAGGGAGCGCACGAGCAGGGAGTAGGGAGCAGTGAAGAGTAGTTAGTGTTAAATCCTCTTCAGCCCTTCCAATTGTTCGTACCTACAAGTCTTTCTTCTGACTTCTGACTTCTGGCTCCTGACTCCTGTTATATTAATAAGAAAGTCATGAATTTTTGTAAACAAATTGACTGCGACTTACAACTTTACAGATAAGCAGGCACTACCTAAGTCTTGGTATCGTCTTTCACCCATCTGGGAAGGCGATGAGAATACTATACAACCAGGCTTGCCTCACAATCGTCTCGCACCAGCTTGGCAGTTACTTTTGTTAGGTGATGGTTCTCCTACACGCCATCTACAGTTATTAACTGGGGAACCCACGGAAGTTGACGTGATTGACATGTCAGTAGTTGGCATGGATTTAGATGATGCACCAAGTATCATTGAAGCCGTACCAGGACCGAGGTTGAGGCGACAAGTGTGGCTGCGGAAACAATCAGGACAGCGTTTGGCATATGCTGCATCTTGGTGGGAAGCCAGCCACGTAGATGAATATTTACAAAATCGTTCTTTACCAATTTGGGCTAGTTTAGCGCGTTTGCGGACTGAGCTATATCGGGATGTCCAAGGAGTTTATTACGGTCACTCAGAGGCTTTAGAAGCAGGATTTCAACACCAGGGACCCTTTTGGGGTCGTCACTACTTGTTCTGGCATCATGGAAAGCCTTTGACATTGATTTATGAGGTGTTTTCGCCTTATTTAACGAAATATCTAGGGTTGACGCAAGTAGATTGAGGTAGTTGCCAACGAATTGCAAATCGGACAGTGTAAGTAAACTGTTAGCTACGCATATTGTGAATGTCGATTTATATTGGACAGAACCAATATTTCAATAGATCGGCTCAGCAGTCCTCCAATGAAGCGCTCCTCTCATTCTGTACCTACGTTTGATGTAATGCTACTGCCCACAATTAAAGCTTTACAAATCTTGGGTGGTTCTGGCACGACGGAAGAAATATACGAAAAGGTGATAGAGGTACTCAACTTACCCGATAAAGTGCTGGAGATTTCACATGGCAACACATCACAGAGCGAAGTTGAGTATCGGCTTGCTTGGAGTCGTACTTATTTGAAGAAGTACGGATTGCTAGAAAATTCTGCCCGTGGAGTTTGGTCTTTAGTGTCCACTTCGGTGAATCTTGACGAGCTAGATGCTAAAGAAATTGTTAAGACCGTTCAAGAGGCTGAGAAGAATAAATCTACACAAGCAGATACCTTGGGTGAATCACAAGCAAATACGTTGGGTGAATTAGTTACACCTACAGAGGCTATAGAGGAACTTGCATGGTATCAGCAGCTTCATAAAGTTTTGCTGTCTTTAGAACCTGCTGCATTTGAGCGCTTAACACAAAGACTGCTACGCGAATCTGGTTTCATCCAAGTACAGGTTACAGGTAAGTCTGGGGACGGCGGTATTGATGGTGTAGGAATTGCTCGTATCAATGGCTTCTTGAGCTTTCATATTTTATTTCAGTGCAAGCGTCATCAAGGCTCAATTACAGCGGGGCAGATTAGAGATTTTCGTGGGGCTATGCAAGGGCGTACCGACAAAGGCTTATTTGTTACCACTGGAACATTTACCAGAGATGCTATTAAAGAAGCTACACGAGATGGCGCACCTCCTATTGACTTGATTGATGGCGAACAATTAGTACAACGTTTAAAAAAGTTAGGGCTTGGTGTCAATATAACAATGATTGAGTCTGTTGAAGTTGATTCTGACTGGTTTACGAAGATTTAGGATGTAATCTATCGAGTAAAGGTTGAACCAGTAGTATGACCGACTCAAACGGATGCGATCGACAAGAGCTAAAAATAATTGCGAATATAAACTTGTATCCGATAGACAAGCGATCGCCTACTTTACAATGAGATGTAATCTTTGCATCTTTAACTAAACCTTTGATACTGTATGGGATAATACAGAGGATGATGTTTATGCCCAGTTACTGGAAAAATGACATCATCTTAGTACGCTATCCTTTTTCAGATTTATCCAATTCCAAAGTTAGACCAGCGATTATAGTAAATGCACTGCACGTTTCTCAAGATATTTTTATTGTTCCACTAACTAGTAAAACGTCATCTTTACTAGCTGAGGAATTTGTACTTTCCGATTGGGAAGCAGCCGGATTGAATGTTGCAACGGCAGTAAAAAGAGGTTTGTATACAGTACATCAGAATTTAGTCGTGACAGAAATTGGTAGATTAACTGAATCTGAAGCCGAACAGTTAGAGCAGTCACTACGCTATTGGTTAGGATTATAAAAGAATTTTAGCTATGTTAAAAAGTATAGATTTTATAGTTTAGATCGACAAGCGATCGCATCCTTTTTAAATCTTTAATAGTCAGCTATGTAGGTTTTATGCTTCCCAAGCTAAATCTCAAGGATAATCTCAAATCCGAATATCTACTTTTCCTAGAGGCACTGGCGAAAACACCGTTTACAGGAGAAATTCGCCCTGATTTTGCTAGTCGGCTGATGATGTCTACTGATAATAGTATTTATCAAATTTTACCGCAAGCGGTTGTTTATCCTAAAACTGAAATAGACTTGGTGTATTTGTTTCAACTAGCACAGCAAGATCGATTTAAATCTGCCACATTCTCACCCAGAGGTGGAGGAACGGGAACTAACGGTCAATCGCTTTCCTCGGGAATTATTATTGATTGTTCTAAATACATGAGCCAGATTTTAGAAATAAATCTGAAACAGGGATGGGTACGAGTGCAGCCAGGGGTAGTTTTAGATAAATTAAATGCCGAACTAAAGCCTTATGGAGTGTTTTTTGCACCGTCTTTATCTCCTAGTAACCGTGCGACAATTGGAGGTATGATTAATACTGATGCTTGCGGTCAAGGTTCGCGAATTTACGGACGCACCAGCAACCATATTTTAGAATTAAGTTGGATTTTACCAGATGGTACTGTGGGGCGATCGCATTCCATTAACCCTATTACATTAACTCATCTAAAGCAACAGCAAAATCGTATCGGACATATTTACAGTCAGGTTGATGAAATTGTTACGACAAAGCAAGAACTCATCGAGCAAAACTTTCCCAAAATGCCTCGATTCATGACGGGATATAATTTAGCCAAGGTTTACTCGCCGCAAGATAAAACATTTAACTTGAATTGGCTTTTAGCAGGTTCAGAAGGAACGCTTGCTGTTATTACTGAAGCCAAATTAAAGTTAACTCCGATTCCTAAATATAAAAAATTATTGGCAATTCACTATAACTGTTTTAACGATGCTTTATTTGCAGCAGAGACTTTATTAACTTTTGCACCCGTAGCTATAGAAACCATTGACGAAAAAATTCTCGGTCTGGCGAGACAAGATGAGATTTATGAAAAAGTCAAACATTTTATTCTAGGTGCAAAAGCAATCAACTTAGTTGAGTTTAGCGGTGACGACTTAGAGGAATTAGAACAGAAACTTACTCGAATCTGCCAAAGCATTACCTTAAATCGAAACCAGCCTCAGCAACCAATTGGTTATTATTTGGCGCAAAACGAAACAGAAATTTCTCATTTATGGGACTTACGCAAACGTGGTGTAGGATTACTAGGAAACGCTAAGGGCGATCGCAAACCAATTGCTTTTATTGAAGATACCGCAGTTCCGCCAGCTTGCCTAGCTAATTATATTCGTGAATTTCAAACTTTACTCAATGCCTATCAGCTTGATTATGCCATGTATGGTCATGTAGATGTGGGCTGTATGCACGTTCGACCAGCACTCGATCTGAAGGTATCGCCAGATGAAGCACTGATAAGAGAATTATCTGACAAAGTTGTGGCGCTGGTCAGAAAATATGGTGGCGTAATGTGGGGAGAACACGGCAAAG
The DNA here is from genome assembly GCF_014696895.1 of Chroococcidiopsis sp. [FACHB-1243]. NCBI lineage: Bacteria > Bacillati > Cyanobacteriota > Cyanophyceae > Chroococcidiopsidales > Chroococcidiopsidaceae > Chroococcidiopsis > Chroococcidiopsis sp. [FACHB-1243]. The sequence continues at coordinate 45,881 of NZ_JACJQX010000020.1, forward strand.
GTTTTCGCAGCGAATATACTCCTACCTTTTTTGGCGAACTCTATCCCGATTTAGGCAAAATCAAAGCAGCTTTCGATCCTGAAAATCGCTTAAATCCAGGTAAAATTGTCGCACCACACGCCAGTTCTAGCGAAGTGGTACGAGTCGAAGCACCTTTACGGGGACATTTCGATCGCCAAGTTGCAAAAGAAGTGCGATCGCAATACGAAGTTGCTTTTAGCTGTAATGGGAATGGCGCGTGCTTTAACTACAATCCCGATGATGTCATGTGTCCGTCTGCCAAAATTACAGGCAATCGCATCCACTCGCCTAAAGGTCGTGCCAGTTTGATGAGAGAATGGTTGCGGCAATTAGCCATCAATAAAAGTGAAGAAATTGAAAACTCTGGAAGTTTACCCCTCAAGTTCTGGAATAATTTAACTAGGATCTGGGCAAGTTATGACTATTCCCATGAAGTGTATAACGGAATGCACGGTTGTCTCTCCTGTAAAGCGTGCGCTAGTCAATGTCCGATTCATGTAGACATTCCCAGTCTGAAAGCGCAATTTCTCGAACTTTACCACACCCGCTATCTGAGGCATTGGCGCGATTATTTCGTTGGGAATATTGAAACTCTCACCAATTGGCAATCTCACGCACCTGTCTTATTCAATTTTCTGACTCAAAACTTAGTGACGCGCTGGTTAATTCAAAAATTTGTCCGAATGGTCGATCCACCCGCAATCAGCACGCTGACTGTCAGACAGGGATTAAAACAAAGACGAGCACCAGTTTTTAATCTAGATACATTATCTACTCTTAGCAAGTTAGAACGAGCAAACAGCGTTATTTTATTGCAAGACGCTTTTACTAGTTTTTATGAATCGCAGATATTGCTCGATACTTACGATTTCTTGTGCAAGTTAGGTTATACAGTGTACGTTCCACCGTTTTTTCCCAATGGAAAGCCATTGCACGTTAAAGGGTTTTTAAAAACATTTCAAGCGATCGCGCAAAAAAATACTGACTATTTAAATCAAATATCACAACTAGAAATTCCCCTTGTAGGAATTGAACCTAGTATTGTCCTAACCTACCGAGATGAGTATATCAAAATTAAAGGTTTAAAAGCAAGCTTTCGAGTGCAGTTATTGCAAGAATTTTTGTGGGAAAACCAAGAGCGGTTAAAGCAAAAAATTGGCGATCGCATATCTGAATTAAATCGTTATTACTTATTCGGTCACTGTACCGAAAAAACGATTGCTTTAAACTCACAAAAACAATGGCACTCTATCTTTCAAATGTTAAAAATTCCTTTGAGCTTAGTTGCTACAGGCTGTTGTGGCATGGCGGGTATTTACGGACATGAAGCCGAACATTATAATGAGTCTCAAGGAATTTATGCTATGAGCTGGAGACGACAAATTTCATCCGATGTAGAACAGAGAAAATTTTGTTTAGCTACTGGTTACTCATGCCGTTCTCAGGTAAAACGCTTTGATAGTTTCGTACCTTTACATCCAATTCAAGTTTTACTCTCGCACTGTAAAATATAATTAATTGACTTTAAATTATCCCAATTACCAATTACCCTAATTATATGGATTGCATTCATTTAGAAAAAATTTGCTGTTATGGTTATACGGGATATTTACCAGAAGAACAGGTATTAGGACAATGGTTTGAGGTTGACGTAACGCTGTGGTTAGATCTATCAGTGGCGGGTAAGAGCGATGCTATTGAAGACACAATCGATTATCGTAATATTATTAGTAACGTTCAACATTTAGTTAAGACTTCTAAGTTCGCATTAGTTGAAAAATTAGCAACTGCGATCGCAGAATCTATTTTAGCAGTGAAGGGGATAGAACAAGTTAAAGTAAAATTATCTAAACCCGCCGCACCCATACCAGATTTTAGCGGCAAAATTTCAATTGAAATTACGAGAAATGCTCTAGAATAATTTTCAATTTAATGTAGAGACTTTACATGTAAAGTCTCTACAGAACGTTGCTACATTGGAATCAAAACAGTAGACATATTTACCCATTCTGGATTTGCTAAAGCTTGTCGCATTTGAGTTTCATCTGTAAAGCGATCGCGTAACACTCGCCCATCATAATTGAGTTTCACTTCATCTCGTTCAAATGCCCAAGGTTCAACTTTAATTTTGTCAAAATTATCATCTACAGGAATTAGAGTCAGAGTCGTTTCCCCAGATGCAGTAGGAATATCATGAAATTGCCTTTCTTCTTGCAGTCCCATACATAAAGCAAGCGATAATAAATCCCAAATAGCTACTAATTTGCGATTGCGTTGAATCACTTCTGGAGTTGCATGATTTGCATAGTAAGAGTCATTCTGTAAATAATTAACGAGTTGTTTTTGATAAGCATATTCTTGCTGTAAATATTCTTCTACTAACTGAGTAGATTCAGGTGAATTTTTCCATTTTCGGAAGCGTTCAAACAATCCCGTACCGTGAAGCGAAACCAATAACGCTGCATATCTACCGTAAGACGAAGTTAAATGCTTAACACCAGACCAAATCTTAACCGAGATTTCTGAAGGGAGTTCCATAAAATTATGAGGATAACCCGTCTGGAGATTTAAAGTCGGTTCGTTTTCCCAAAAGACCCAACCAATATCGTGTATCGCCGCACCAAGACAAACTTCTGCTTTTGGTGCGAAAGTGCCAAAATCTTGATTTCCCCAAGCCTGTGCCAGACAACCCGCAATCCAAGCATGAGTTGGTTGTGCGATCGTAATTATTCCTGCTGGCATTTGGCGGTGTAACATATTATCCTGTTCGTGACTTAATTTTTATAGTGAAGTTCTACAACACCATGAGGGGAGAATTTTTCTCTAACCCTAACTAGGTTGAGCTTGAGTTCTGGTAGCGACTGGTAAAGAGATATTCCTGCTCCTAAAATAACTGGGATGATGAAAATGAAGTATTCATCAACTAATTCCTTTTGAATAAATGGAGATGCAGCTTTTCCACCCCCCATTAACCACACTCGTTGATATCCTCTTTTACTTGCATCCTCTACAATTTCTTCCACACTTTTCATAAAAACTATATCAGTGCGTACCGTTGATAAATTTCGACTAGTTAAGACATAGGAAAGCTTTCCTGGATACGCCCAATCTCCAAATCCTAAAATCTGCTCGTAGGTAGTAGAACCCATGACTATAGCATCAATTGAGTTATAGAATTTAATGTAATCTTCATCTTTATATAATTCTTCAGGCGAAGGTAACAACCAATCAAGACTTCCATCCGAGCGGGCTATGTATCCATCAATGCTTGTTGCAACGTAAAGAATAAATTTTGTCATTTTTATCTCTTGCGGCTTTTATTAACTCAATTTTAATTGCACCGTCCACAATAGATCTGACTTGAAAAAGGTAGACGCTCGGTAGGAGTACGCAGCTATGCGCTTCTACAAAATTCATGCTTATAAAAAAACAGCCACCTCCCCAAGGAAAGCAGCTGTATTCTTTACAATAAAGGTAGACAAAAGCCCACCTCTAACAGACTTTAGTAATCGAAATCTCCGCCACCCATACCAGCTCCAGCACCAGCAGGAGCGCCATCTTTTGGTTCTGGCTTATCAACCACGATACACTCAGTGGTCAGCACCATACCAGCGATAGAAGCAGCATTTTGCAGCGCGGAACGAGTCACTTTAGCAGGATCGACAATACCAGCGCTAAACATATCGACGTACTCGTTTTTAGCAGCGTCGAAGCCGATATTAAAATCTTTTTCCTTGACGCGCTCGGCGATGACCGCACCGTTTTGACCTGCGTTTTCAGCAATCCGCTTCAGGGGAGACGTTAGAGCGCGAGCTACAATTGATGCACCGATTAATTCTTCACCCTTGAGGCTGCTACTTGCCCACTGTTCCAACTGTGGAGCTAGGTGAGCCAAGGTTGTACCACCACCAGGAACGATCCCTTCTTCTACGGCTGCTTTGGTAGCGTTAATCGCGTCTTCCAGGCGTAGTTTGCGGTCTTTCATTTCGGTTTCAGTTGCAGCACCGACTTTGACCACAGCAACGCCACCAGCTAGTTTAGCTAAGCGCTCTTGTAGCTTTTCTCTGTCGTAGGAAGACTCTGTTTCGTCCATTTGACGACGGATTTGTTCGCAACGAGCCTTAACAGCTTGTTCGTTACCTTCAGCGACAATGGTGGTGTTGTCTTTGGTAATGGTGATCCGGCGTGCTTTACCGAGCATGTCTAGCTTGGTGTTATCCAGCTTCAGACCAGCATCTTCAGTAATCAATTGACCACCAGTGAGGATAGCGATATCTTCCAGCATAGCCTTGCGGCGATCGCCAAACCCAGGAGCCTTGACCGCAGCTACGTTGAGTACGCCACGCAGACGGTTAACTACCAAGGTTGCTAGAGCTTCTTTTTCAATATCTTCTGCTAAAATCAGCAGCGGACGACCAGAACGAGCGACTTGCTCTAGAACCGGGACTAAATCTTGTACCAAAGCGATTTTCTTGTCGGTAATCAAGATGAAAGGTTCGTCTAGAACAGCTTCCATCCGCTCGGGATCGGTGGCAAAGTAGGGAGAGATGTAACCTTTGTCAAAGCGCATCCCTTCGGTGATCTCCAGTTCGGTTGTCATGGACTTCCCTTCTTCTAGGGAAATGACACCTTCTTTACCAACTTTATCCATCGCCTCGGCGATCATGCTGCCAACTTCTTCATCGTTACCAGCAGAGATCGAACCAACTTGAGCGATCGCTTTAGAATCTTCTACAGGACGAGCGTGTTCGGCAATTTTTTCGACTAGGAAGTTAGCTGCTTTATCGATCCCGCGCTTGAGGGAAATTGCATTTGCACCCGCAGCAACGTTACGCAAGCCTTCTTTAACAATGGCATGAGCTAATACGGTTGCAGTGGTTGTACCATCACCCGCAGCGTCATTGGTTTTAGAAGCAGCTTGACGAATTAGAGATACACCAGTGTTTTCTACGTGATCTTCTAATTCAATTTCTTTAGCGATGGTTACGCCATCATTGACGATCTGCGGTGCGCCAAACTTTTTCTCTAGCACCACGTTACGACCCTTTGGACCCAGCGTAACGGCTACCGCTTCAGCTAGAATGTCCATACCCCGTTCTAGGGCGCGACGAGCGTTTTCGTTGTAAATAATGCGCTTTGCCATAGTTGCCTAAATTTCTCTTGCTTGTGAGTTCCCAAATTTGCTTTAACTGTCATTTGTCATCGGTCATTTGTCATTTGCGAATGAGGGATGACGGACGACGAATGACTATGAAACAACTGCTAAAATGTCTTTCTCGGACAACAGCACATACTCCTCTGTACCTAGTTTTACGTCTGTGCCAGCGTACTTAGAGTAAAGAACTTTGTCTCCAACCTTAACTTCTAATTCTTGGCGAGAACCATCATCATTACGCTTACCAGGACCAATGGCGACGATTTCACCAACTTGGGGTTTTTCTTTAGCAGTGTCGGGCAAGTACAAACCGCCAGCGGTTTTCTCTTCTGAGGCGCTGACCTTGACAAATACGCGATCGCCTAGTGGCTTAACTGTAGAAACGCTTAAAGATACTGCTGCCATACAAATTCCTCGCCTTGTTAGCACTCTCAACTCCTGAGTGCTAATTTAGCCAAAAGATAGAGATCATGGCAACAAATCCAATTGTACGGGTTTCCGAACTAGAGAGTCGGGGGACAAGGGGGACAAGGAGGACAAGGGGACAAGGAGATAAGAGAGAATAATCACAAATGACAAATGACAAATGACAAATGACCAACAACGAAACTTGTAAACCAAAAGATGATGAAGCTTTGGCTGTTTGCGTCCAGGCTTTAGGTTTACCGCAAATTCAACGCCATGTTTTTATTTGTGCCGACCAGACTTTACCGCAGTGCTGTTCTAAGGAAGCTAGTTTAGAATCTTGGGATTACTTGAAAAAACGCCTCAAACAATTAAAACTCGATAAACCAACGAGCGATCGCCCCAGTTGTATCTTTCGCACGAAGGCTAACTGCTTGCGCGTTTGTACTAATGGTCCAATTCTCGTAGTCTATCCCGATGGGGTTTGGTATCGTCAGGCAACTCCCGAAGTTATCGAACGGATTATCCAAGAACATCTCATCGGCAACAAAATTGTACGCGAATATGCCTTTCTCGTTCATCCTCTTCCAGAACCGAGATCGATCGCGATCGCAGATGACAACTAGTGCAGCATCAGAGAAGTCAATAGAATTGGCAAATAACTTGGCAAAATAACAGAAAAGCTATCAGTTCTTTTGCACGAAACCCCATCTCATCACAATTTATTAAGGATAGTTACAAAGAATATTTGATTTAGCAAACAAAATTGACTGACTTTTCTCAGTACAAATTTTGGCGTTTGCTCCTACTTTAGTGGGTTTTACTGATTTCTTCAAATAAAGACAGGTATATTTTGTTATTGTATCAGGTTTTATACGACAACGCCGAAAAAAGAATATATAATGATATCGCCTAAGTTATACCAAATAGGGCGTATCATTAGGTGTCCGTACTAAGACTGAAATCTTTGCAGTTGCAGTGCAGCACTAAAGCTATAAATCTTCTTTGAAGATTAAAATGGCTTTCCGACTACAATTCAGCGAGACCGAGGTCAGCAAAATACCACCAAACCGATAAATTGCAAGAGAAACTGCTATTGAAAAGTTCGACTGACTCAATTGTGGCGAGTAAGCGCAGCATGAAGGAAACTAGCGTAAAAGAGCACAAGCGACTGCTATTAATAGATGATGACCCCAACCTCATATTACTCGTCAAGGATTACCTAGAATTCCGAGGCTATGAGGTCATCACCGCAGAAAACGGGCGAGAGGCTTTAGAAGTTCTGGAGCAGGAAATTCCAGATATGATTATCTGTGACGTGATGATGCCAGAAATGGATGGCTATCAGTTTGTCAATCAGGTAAGACAGGACGAACGCACCAGTTGGATTCCGATTCTATTTCTTTCTGCCAAGGGTCAAAGCCAAGACAAAATCAAAGGTTTAAACATCGGTGCTGATGTCTACATGGTCAAACCATTCGAGCCAGAGGAACTAGTGGCTCAAGTGGAAGCTTCTCTCAAACAAGCTTATCGCCAGAGACAACAATCAGGTGGCAACGGCGAAAACGAGACAAAAATTCAAGTTCCTTTTGACGTGCATCTGACGCAAACAGAGCTAAAAGTCGTGCAATATGTGGCGAGAGGTCTAGCTAATCGCGACATTGCCGAAGAACTGAATGTGAGTCAGCGGACAGTTGAAAGCCATGTGTCTAATATGCTTGGTAAAACGGGATTGCACAATCGTACTGAGCTAGCACGTTGGGCAATTGAAAATCAAATGGCATGACTCGACATGGAAAATTGGAGGCTGGAGACTGGGGAATTCAAGAAAAAATGTAGCGGATTATGGCAAGAATAACTATATAGTTGAATCAGCACGACTGGCTGATGCCGTATAGATTAAATCCTGCTGCCATCTGCCTCCTGCTTTCTTGCGCTAGTGTTGTCTCAGTAGTGATAAGTTTAGTTTAAGTTTCTTATTAGGCGATCGCCTAAAAGAAGGTAGCGAATACGCAATTAGCTGCCTATCATGGGTAATACCAAGCTAGTGAGGATGCGGCAGTAGTAATGTTAGACCTGAACCACTGCTACAGAGTACTTGGATTAGAGCCTGGAGCCTCCCTGGAAGAAATCAACCAGGCGTATAAGGACTTGGCTTTTATTTGGCATCCCGATCGCATCCCGAAAGAGAATCAGCGGTTGCAGCAAAAAGCGCAAGAAAAATTAAAAGAAATTAATCAAGCGCGAGAGCAATTGCGGCTCATTCAAACTCGCTCCGGCAAATTTACTCCCGCGCAGCCTAAACCAGAGTCACGGAGTAGAACTAAACAGTCGCAGGCTCATTCTCAGTCTCATTACTACTCAGCGTCACAATCGCGCCAGCAAAGTTATTCGCAGTCGAGCAGCAATAATTCTCAGTCATATTACGATTCAACGGCGCGATCGCGTCAACAGGCAAGTTCGCAGTCGAACGGCAATAATTCGCAATCTAGCTACAAACAACCGTCGCAATCGCACTACGACTCTACTCAGTCGCACCAGCAGGCAAATTCGCAATCTAGCTATAAGCAACCGTACCAGTCAGATTACTACTCAGCTTCACAGTCAAGTTACAAGCAGCAATCACCTCCCTCAAGCTATTACTCAGAATCGCAATCGCCCCAACAGAGCAGTTCTCAATCTTACTATTCTGCTTCTAAGTCGCCCCAGCAAGCCACTGCTTCATCTTCCCAGCAGCCCTACCGTCCTCACTATCCCGATATGACTGGAGCCGATTTACGGGGTGCTGAGTTGAAAGAAAAAGATTTATCAGGGAGAAACTTGAGCAAAGCTAACTTAAGTAAAGCCGATCTGAGCGATTCTTTTCTGCACAAAGTTAATTTACAAGAAGCAAATCTGTCTCAAGCAAATTTATTTCGTGCCAACTTATTAGGCGCAAATTTAACTTCAGCCAATTTACAGGAAGCCAATTTAATTGGTGCTGACTTGAGTGGAGCAGATTTAAGTAAAGCTAATTTAAAAGGAGCCAAAGTAGGCACAAAAGACCGAATTATGGTCAAATTAACCGGAGCAATTTTAACTGGAGCAATTATGCCCGATGGCTCAGTTCATCAGTAAAAAATCCTTTTAGTTTTTGACTTTTAACTTTTAACTTTTGACTTTTCATCTTGGCTGTGCTGTTTGGTCGTATAAAGGTTGGGTAGGCGATTTTTATCCGACTGGAAGCCGTGCGACAGAATTTTTACGTTTATACAGCCAACGTCTCACAACTGTTGAAGGAAACACCACCTTTTACGCTATCCCTGATGCCGATACTGTAGCGCGCTGGGCAGCAGAAACACCACCAGAATTTAAATTTTGCCTCAAGTTACCGCGAGATATTACCCATCAAGGCTTGCTAGAACCACATATTCCCGATGCTTTGAGTTTCATAGCACGAATGCAGGGTTTAAGCGATCGCTTGGGACCAATTTTTGCTCAACTCCCGCCACGATATAGTCCAGAAGCAATAGAAGACTTAACAATATTCTTAAACGCTTTGAGAGAAAAAACGTCGCTGGCTTTAGAGGTACGTCATCCAAGTTGGTTTCAAGAGCCTCACGCTAGTCAACTAACAACGCTTCTGAAACAATTAGGGATAGGTAGAGTTTTACTCGATAGCCGTCCGATATACGATGCACCAGACGATCCGCAGATTCACTCCGAACGCCGCAAACCTAAGTTACCAGTAGAATTTAGTATCACCGCGCCGTTTAGCTTAGTTCGTTTTATCAGCCACCCAAAATGGGAGTTAAATCAGCTGTTTCTTGAGGAATGGGTTGATTTTATCGATCGCAATTTACGCCAAGGAACCCACATTTATTTCTTCGTTCATTGTCCCACAGAAGAGCGATCGCCGCACAATGCTCGTTCTTTTCACCAGTTATTGACACAAAAAGGGGTTGTGGTTCCGCCGCTTCCCTGGAACGATTTGCAGCCATTTCCTCAGCAACTCAGCTTGTTCTAGATCGACTTTCATCCGTCAGAAAGAGTGCGATTGGATTTGTTTGTCTTTAATGTAGGGATAAGTCATATTAAGTTCGTTGCAATAACCAGAGTATTGCAAGGGTGGGTTTACCAGAATTCATTCTGACGGTATTTACGAGCGATTAACCGAACACAATATCAGAGATTTTTTCTTAGATTGGATAAAGTTTTGATTGTGTTTCATGCATGAGCCGAAGGCGAAGCGTTAGATGCAGAGGCACAAAGAAGAAAGCAAAAACAATTTTTTTACTACAGTTCAGTTTTAGTAGTTCAATTTAGTAAGTAGGAGAAACAACAGTGACTTTAAGTAATGAAGAAAAACAAAAAATCATGAACGATCTAGCTCAAGGTAAGCCAGGATTGGTTCATGAGGAAAAAACTCATAATCTTGACCAGTATGACTCTAGTTTCGATGCTAAAGACTACGAGAACTTTGAGGATTTTGCTCAACGTCCTGTAGATGAGACAAGCACGCAAAATTATCCGCAAGGAAACATAGTCGAGCAAATTAGGGTGCAAATTCGCTCCGAATTTGATGAAGCAAAAACCACTGGACAGTTGCGATCGAGTAGGATTCGCGAAATCGTTCAATCTGCTATATATGATGTCCGCACGGAGATAAAAGCAGGTACTAGTGATATTCGTCAAATTTTCAGAGATACCATTTCAGCAGTTAGCGATAACTTTAAGGATAAGGGTAGCGAAATTAAAGAGGAAGTTACTGCTGCGGTTGAAGGCTTTATCGAAGGTTACAGTAGTGGCAAACGGCAAACTATTGTCAAAGATCAGGCAGAAGTTCACCAACTACAATCCAGAATTGACACTCAAGAAGAGGAACTACAACAAGAGATCGATCGCCTCTTGGTTGATGTAGAAGAAGTTGGTAAAGAATCAGATTCTAGTTTGAAAGATTCGATCCAATCCGCCATTAATGCCTTCAAAAATAGCGAAGAATTCGCTTTAATGAAGAAGCGTTACGCTCAACTCCAAGCACAATTGGCGATCGTTCGCGCCAATCTAGCCGCACGCTATGGTGGACGTTACGAAGAAATCAAAGAAAGAATAGACGAGGCTACGCACTGGTACAGCCGCACCCGTAACAAAGCTGATGTCGGAGAATCAGTAGAAGGGCGATCGCTTGAAGATAGACTTAAAGAAGTAGGAGAAGCGATCGCGAAAGGAGAGCATCAACTACGCAAGATTCTGCGCGATCTGCTCAAAGTTGCCAATGATTTGCTCAAAGATAAAGAACCACCCGCTAGTAAATAGCATGGGTAAAGTAGGGGCGCATAGTTGAGCGTCCCTACTGCTTCTTTTAGCTAGCAGTCTGTAATTCCAAAGATGGATAATCTGTATAACCCCTCTCGTCTCCGCCATAAAAACTGGAGCGATCGTAGGGGTTTAATTGTGCGTCTAGAGCAAAACGCTGGGGTAAGTCGGGGTTAGAGATAAAAAGTCTACCGTAAGCAACTAAGTCAGCATCTCTAGAGGCTAATACTGCACTTCCCGATTCGCGATCGTAGCCGCCAGCACTGATGAGAGTCCCTTTGTAGATCGGACGGAAGTATTTTGATGATAATTCTGAAGTAGGATTTTCTACTGTCTCGTTACCAGCAACTCTCGGCTCTACCAAATGCAGGTAAGCTAATTCAAATTGGTTGAGCGCATCAACTACATAGGTAAATAATACTTTGAGATCGGAGTCGTAGACGCTGCCAAAAGTGCCACTGGGTGAAAGTCTGACTCCCACTCTATCTGCGCCCCAAACGCCAACGACTGCTTCAGTCACTTCCATTAGCAAGCGGGCGCGATTTTCAATCGAACCACCATATTCATCTGTACGGTGATTGGAGCCATCGTGGAGAAATTGATCGAGCAAATAGCCATTCGCGCTGTGAATTTCTACGCCATCAAACCCAGCCGCTAAAGCATTTTTTGCCCCTTGACGATACTGTTCTACAATTCCTGGGATTTCTGCTGTTTCTAGGGCGCGGGGTGTAACGTAAGGCTTTTGTCCTTCGTAGGTTGATGCCATGCCTTCTGCTGGAGCGATCGCGCTAGGTGCAACGGGCAATGCTCCATTGACTTGCAAATCGGGGTGAGATATTCGTCCGACATGCCACAACTGGAGAAAAATTTTGCCACCGCGATCGTGTACGGCTTTCGTCACCAGCCGCCAGCCTTCTACCTGTTCTTGAGAGTGAATACCAGGGGTAAACGGATAACCTAAGCCTTGTGGCGACACCTGAGTCGCTTCTGTAATAATCAGTCCTGCCGATACTCTTTGAGCGTAATATTCTGCATTCAATTCTCTCGGCACGTTACCCTCTCCCGCACGGTTGCGCGTTAAGGGAGCCATCACCATTCGGTTAGGTAATTCGTAACGACCGAGCCGCACTGGTGAGAATAGATCGATGTTGGTATTCATAGGCTTTACTAGGGTAAATGGGTAAAAAGTGTATGAAATAATGTGGACTGTAGAAGCGCGAAATTTCACGCCTCTACAGATGTAATGTCTAAGCAGCTTGTCGATCTACTGCTGGCTCTAACAAAGCATTCAATTTTTGCGCGATCGCTTTTGCCGGAACAACACCAACAACTCGATCTACAACTACGCCATTTTGGAAAAATAACAGCGTCGGAATTGCCTGCACCTGATATCGAGAAGCAATTTCTCCGTACTCGTCAACATTCAGCTTGCCTACTGTGGCGCGTTCGGCAAAATTGGCAGCAATCTCTTCCACAATCGGGTTAACCATCCTACAAGGTCCGCACCAGGCTGCCCAAACATCTACTAGCACTGGTGTTTTACTCTCAATGACCTCTATTTGAAAGTTCTCGGCAGTGAGAGTCAACGGCTTGACACGATCTGTCATACCTATAAGTCTCCTTCATCATCAAAACCGGATTTGTACAGGCAACAAGCAATTACCAACTACCTATTACCAATTACCAACCGTAGGTTAAAATTTAAGTAGTTAAACAACCACTTGACTATTATGTTAGACAATATAAATTAAAAAGTCAAGTAGCTATTTAACTATTTGACAAGTAGCGCGATCGCGGACGAACGACCATGAAAGAGACTAATTCAGAAAAGCTCGTGTCCCTACCTGTAGCTGAAGTTGACGATAGCTGTCGTCGGGCAAAAATCTTTGCAGCCCTTGCCGACCCGACCAGATTGAAAATTGTAGAGTTACTCGCCTGTGCTGGAGAATTGAGCGGTACGGAGATTGCTCAAAAATTAAGTATTAGCCTTGCCCTCTTCTGCCACCACTCTAAAACTCTAGCGGAAGCAGGGTTGCTCGATATTCGCAAGGAAGGGCAGACAAAATATAACTCTTTGAATTGGGAGTTACTCAATGCTTGCTTGCAAAGCTTGGAGAGAGGCAGCAGGGAGCAGGGAGCGGGGAGCAGGGGAGAAGAGAGCTGAGGGAGCAACTATCAATTCACAATTAAAATACGCACCACGCACCACTCTCTCCTTGATAAAACTCCAAATATCTGCATAAAACTTCAAGCTAATTAACTTTAATTTAGCTAATTCTTACGAGAAACTACAATTTTCATTCTTACGATTAAAGACAAGATAAGGTCGGATTAAAGACGGGATAATTCTCTACAACATTATCCATTGTCTACTCACGATCGTGCGGCTTCTCATAAAAGAATCCGCGTAGGAGGTTGTATGAATGAAAATGTCAGAGCGAGTACGCGCAATGTTGCAATTGTCGGTCCTTATTTGAGCGGAAAAACAACTTTGCTCGAAAGTTTGTTATCCGTCACGGGAGCTATTACTCGTAAAGGTAGCGTCCGCGATGGTAACACCGTAGGAGACAGTGCAGCGGAAGCGCGCGATCGCCAAATGAGTGTAGAAGTGAGTGCCGCTAGTACCGAGTATGAAGGTGTTCGCTTCACGTTTGTTGACTGTCCGGGTTCAGTCGAATTTGCCCAAGAGACATATAACGCTCTCATGGGCGTAGATGCAGCAGTTGTTGTTTGCGAACCAGCAAATGATAACAATGAAAACGGTTTGCGTCAGAAGGTACTTACCCTCGCTCCCTTATTTAAATTTCTTGATGATTGGGAAATTCCCCATCTCGTATTTATTAACAAAATGGATCGGGTTAGCAACAATTTTATGGATATGTTGCACGCCCTCAAAGCTGTTTCCAAGCGTCCGCTCGTACCGCATCAATATCCCATTATTCAAGACGAACAGCTAACTGGATTTATCGATCTAGTCAGCGAACAAGCATATCAATACCATTCTGGCGCACCAGCCGACCCGATTCCATTGCCAGCATCTTTAAAGGCGCAGGAACAGGCAGCTAGAGCGGAAATGTTGGAAGAATTAGCTAACTTTGACGACCATTTATTGGAAGAACTTTTAGAAGAGATCGAGCCGCCTCAAGAAGAAATTCTGCAAGACTTGAGATTAGAACTCGGAGCAGATTTAGTCGTTCCAGTATTTTGTGGAGTTGCAGACCGAGATTTTGGAGTTAGACCGCTTTTAGAAGCATTGTTACGAGAAGCACCTGAACCACAAGACACTGCCCAACGGCGAGGGCTTAATGCTGCTGCGGAAGCCCCCTTAGCCCAAGTGCTAAAAACCTATTACACGCCCCAAGGAGGCAAACTTTCCCTAGTACGGGTATGGCAGGGTAAGTTAACCGATGGCATCGTGTTGAATGGTACTCGCGCTGGCGGGATTTATCGACTGCTAGGACAGCAACAGAACTCGATAAATGAAGCTGAAGCTGGTGAAATTGTTGCCCTCAGCCGTCTAGATAGCGTGAAAACTGGCGATACTCTGTCTGCAAACGGACAAGCCACAGAACTACCTAAAGCAGATATACTCAGACCAGTTTATGCTCTAGCGATCGCCCCGGAAAAACGCAACGACGAAGTTAAACTGAGTGCAGCGTTGACTAAGCTGTTAGAAGAAGACCCATCATTGATGTGGGAACAGCACGGCGATACCCACGAAGTGATCCTGTGGGGACAAGGTGAAATTCACTTGCAAGTAGCCCTCGATCGCCTGCGTCGGAAGTATAACTTACCGATGGGGACTCACTCACCACAAGTCCCTTACAAAGAGACAATCCGCAAAGCAGCCGCCTCAGTTCACGGGCGCTACAAGCACCAGTCAGGAGGACACGGGCAGTTTGGCGATGTTTACTTAGATATTAAACCGCTTGGACGCGGAGAAGGCTTTAATTTTAGCGAAAAGATTGTAGGTGGCGTTGTCCCGAAGCAATATATTCCTGGCGTTGAAGTTGGCGTGAAGGAATTTTTGGTACACGGTCCCTTAGGTTTCCCCGTAGTTGATGTTGCCGTCACCTTGACCAACGGCTCATATCATACAGTTGATAGCTCCGAGCAAGCATTTAAACAAGCGGCACGGCTAGCTATGCAAACGGGAATGACTCAGTGCGAACCGACGCTATTAGAACCGATTGCCTCAATTGAAGTCAATACGCCCAGCGAATTCACCTCCAAGGTGATGCAACTGGTGAGCGGGCGAAGGGGACAAATTCTAGGCTATGAAGGAAGATCTGATTGGTCTGGTTGGGACAAGCTGATTGCTTACTTACCCCAAGCCGAGATGCAGAACTTCATTGTCGAGTTGCGATCGCTAACTCTAGGTGTTGGTTCTTTCCAGTGGCAATATCATCACTTGCAAGAAGTTCCTGACAAGTTAGCCGAGCGAGTTTTGGCAACTGGCAGTAACGGTAACGGCAACCGTTGATGCATCAGGCTTGATTACCTTTGCTGAAAAGATCTGTCGTTTTCGATTAGATAAATTACACGATCTGTAGGGGCGCACAGCTGTACGCCCCTACAAATGTGCTCTTGTCTGCGAACAGCTTAGAATTGAGGATCCAGATAGAACAGCGCTCAACTTTTTTCTATGATGAATTCACAAACTTGGTTTATTGTCAAGATAGCGGACGGTCATTGTCAAATTGTATCTGACGAGCAGGTGAATGTAGAGCCAGATCCAGAAGCCAGGGAACGTTGGGGACCGTTTCCATCTCAAGCAGAAGCGATCGCCCGTCGAGTCGGACTCATCCGTGCCGGAAAATGCCAGCCTCTGTAAAGGGTATGGGGAGCAGCGATCGATTATCAGTTACCAGTTACCAACAGTCGCAAGTTGTCAGTTTCTTACTTTCGTTCCTATCTTGTCGCAGAGTTCCCCTTAGCCGCAATCTGCTTTTGTAATATGTCTAATGCTTTCGCATACTGCGGATCTGATGGCGTACCAACTTTGTCGCGGTTGCGCAGGAATAAAGCCTGTTTTTCTTTGTCCGTCAGGGACACTACCACATTAGGAGCAATCCCAGACTTATTGATGTCGCGCCCGTTGGGGGTAAAGTACTTCGCGATGGTCACAGCTAAGCCGGAACCATCTCCCAAGCTGCGTACCGACTGTACCAACCCTTTACCAAAAGTTTTTTCCCCAACTAAAACCGCGCGTTTGTTATCCTGTAGAGCGCCAGACAAAATTTCACTAGCACTTGCCGAGCCATCATTCACTAGCACGACTAGAGGCTTATTTGTTAACGGTCGGTGATTAGATCTTTCAATATCTTGTTTTCCTTGTCGGTTCTTGGTTGAAACGATGACTCCGTCTTCCAGCCACATTTGAGCAATTTCTACACTAGCCAGTAACAAACCACCAGGATTATTACGTAAATCCAAAATGTAACCAGAGACCTGCTTCTTTTCTAAATCTTGAATCGCATCGCGCATTTCCGTGGCAGCATTGGCACTGAATTGATTCAAGCGAATATATCCCACACCACCTGCTGGATTATTTTGATAGCTGTAACGCACTGGATGAATTTCAATTCGCGCCCGTTTAATCCGAAAATCTTTCTGCTGTCCGTTGCGCAAAATTGTGATTTGTACTTCTGTACCTGGTTGTCCCCGAATCAGAGACACGGCTTGATTCACATCCATTCCCTTAGTGCTTTTACCATCGATTTTGACGATTGTATCCTTGGCAAGAATTCCAGCACTGAAAGCAGGTGTATCTTCAATTGGGGCAATTACAGTTAGTTGCTTTGTTTTCTCGTCTTGGGCGATCTGAATCCCAATTCCCGTTAGTTCTCCAGAAGTATCTACCTGCATATTCTTGAATTCTTCTGGGTCCATAAATCGGGTATATGGATCTTTGAGCTTTTCTAGCATTTGACGGACTGCTTTGTAAGCATCCTCTCGATTGGCATAAGAGCGGCTCAAGTACTCTTTGCGCACAGCTTGCCAATTGACCTTGTTGAAAGTCCCGTCCACATACTGTCGATCGATAATTTGCCAAACTTCATCGACTAATTCTTTCGGACTTTCACGAAAGAAAGCTTGAGTTTGAGAGCGATCGCTAAAACTGGCAACTGCGGCAGTCGAGAGCATCACTGCTGTTGCACCCAAGAAAATTCCACGCTTATTCATGATCGTATTGACACTGCACAGCCGGAGAACAAAGCAAACCAAGTAAGCCCAATTTAACACAGGGGCGCTTAAACAGTGACCAGTTTTGACAGTCACCAGTGACCGCAGCAGACCAACTTTGGTAACTGGTCACCGATCGCTGGTCACTGCTTACGGATCGACCCAGCGATCGTCTGCCTTAATTAAGTTAATCAATTCTTCCACTCCTCGATCTTCAGGAACGCGCTTGATTTCTTCTCGACCGCGATAGAGAGAAATGTAACCAGGTTGCTTCCCTACATAGCCGTAGTCCGCATCCGCCATTTCCCCTGGACCATTGACTATACAACCCATAACGGCGATATCTAAACCTGTTAGGTGCTTTGTTGCCTCTCTAACTTTATGCAACACTTCCTCTAAATTAAACAGAGTGCGTCCGCAAGAAGGACAAGCAACGTACTCTACCATTGTTTTCCGCAAACCTAAAG
Source organism: Chroococcidiopsis sp. [FACHB-1243] (assembly GCF_014696895.1). NCBI lineage: Bacteria > Bacillati > Cyanobacteriota > Cyanophyceae > Chroococcidiopsidales > Chroococcidiopsidaceae > Chroococcidiopsis > Chroococcidiopsis sp. [FACHB-1243]. The sequence continues at coordinate 63,410 of NZ_JACJQX010000020.1, forward strand.
ATTGCAGAATGCTGTAACAAACGGGAATTTCTTTTTCTGGCGCTTCCGTCAGCGATACGCGGATGGTATCGCCAATCCCTTCAGCTAACAGCGTCCCAATCCCAGCTGTAGATTTGATTCGACCGTATTCGCCATCTCCGGCTTCCGTTACGCCTAAATGCAAGGGATAGTCCATGCCTAGCTCATTCATACGCTTGACCATCAGGCGATTAGCGGCGATCATTACAGGCACTCGCGATGCTTTAAGCGAAATCACTAAGTTGCGAAAGTCCAGCGATTCGCAAATCCGAATGAATTCCAGCGCTGATTCTACCATTCCTTCTGGGGTGTCGCCGTAGGTAAACAGCATTCTTTCTGCCAGGGAGCCGTGATTCACGCCAATCCGCATGGCTTTACCTTGGTCGCGCAAGCAGACTACCAGTGGTTCCAAAGTTTGGCGAATCTTGTCTCCAATTTCCTCGAATTCTGTTTGACTGTACTCAGTGCGATTGGATTTAGGTTTTTCAAATACGTACAAGCCAGGATTGATCCGCACTTTATCGATGTGCTTGGCAACTTCCAAGGCAATTTTCATCCCATTATGATGCACGTCAGCCACGATTGGAACTGGTTGGTATGAGGCATACAACTTTTGTTTGATTTCTGCTAAGGCTTGAGCGTGTGCCATACTTGGTACGGTTACGCGGACTATTTCGCAGCCAATTTCATGTAGGCGACGAATAGCAGCAACGGAACCATCTATGTCCAGGGTGTCTTCGTTGATCATGGATTGCACCACCACTGGATGACTACCACCAATCGTGACGTTTCCTACCTGAATCGGACGAGTCTGGCGGCGATGAATAGTAGTATCAGTGGAAAGTTCGCCAGAAGAAGATTTTACTGTAGCTGGGTTGGGGAGAGTCTGCATAACCTATTGGCTGAATTTTTGTAGCGAGATTATCAGATGAGTCTATCTGTCTCTCAGATTGCCACAAATTAGGGGCAGGGGGCTAGTTATCAGTTATCAATTATCAGTTATCAGTTATCAGTTGTTTGTGAAGAGCGGTGATAGGTAGTTGTTGATTGTTGGTCACCGGTCACTGGTCGCTGCTCCCTGCTCGTGCGCCCCCTGCTCCCTGAGTTAATAGCTGCCTCAAAGCTAGCCAGATAAACAGGGGCATGGTGGTAGTGTATCTTTTCCATAGTCTACGTGGTTCTTGAACTAATCTGTAAAACCACTCTAAACCAAAGTTTCTCATCCACAAGGGAGCGCGTTTGTGAATTCCTGCATACACTGGAAATACTCCGCCTACACCAATCATGACGGCATGAATTTTGTCTTTATGTCGATCCATCCAGTATTCTTGCTTGGGACATCCTAGAGCTACTAACACAATTCCAGCTCCACTATCATGGATTTTTTGAATGACCGCCGCATCCTCTGCTTTTGTAAGCGGACGGAATGGTAATGGCTCCATTCCGGCAATTTCTAAAGCGGGAAAGTCACACTCTAAGCGCTTTCGCATCTGTTCTAATATGGAGGCTTCCGAACCAAGAAAAAAGACTTTTATCTGACGCTGAGGAGCCTGTTGACAAATAGATAACATGATGTCTAGCCCAGCAACGCGATTCTGATGCTGCGCGCCCATTAGTTTCATCATCCATACTAAGGGCATACCATCAGGAGTGACTAAATCTGCACGGGCTAACACTGCATGAAATTCTGGATGCCAGTAGGCTTCTGCCAGCATGTGGACGTTTGCCACGCATACAAATCGGCTAGCACGACTGCTAGCCCACTCCAACATCATTTCTATTTGGCGATCGAAAGGTGCTATCGTGACGGGTGAGCCAATAACACAAATTCTGATTTGAGGAATTTCAGCCGGAATAACTTCTAACTCCGATTTATTTACTGGAGTATGAAACGATTGAGTGATGGCTAGACCGGGAAAATCCGATGTTATTTGTTGGATTAACTCCACTGCTTCTACTTTATTTGTTGTATCAAATCTCATTTCCCTGAACTCTTCACTTGAGTCATTGCCATGAATGACAGTATAGTTTGAAAGTAATTTATAGCATCGCTAATCATTGATTATTTGCGCCTTTAACGATAAAAGAAAGATTTCAAATCCCTCAAAACTTTAGTTTTTACTAGAAATACTTTGGAAAAATCTTGATTTTCTTTCTACTGTTTTGACAGCTCATAATTTATTTGATTAAATTCAATATGCATGGTAAATGAGCCATAGAAGTGATGACAAAAATATAAAGATTATCTGTTAAATATTAATCAACAGAGATAATAGCACCTATAGATTTGAGAAATTGCTACACGTCTTCTCAAAGTACGGTGGGATTGATGAGATCTGCCCTGAAAATTATTTACATGTCTAAATTTATACCAAAACTTACTGGCAAGCAATAGTAGTTCAGTAACTTCATTAAAAAATAATAATTGCTTAGTCATGGTACGATCAGTACCCAGCTATAGTAGCAGATTTGCTTCTATTTAATAGCTCGTAGATTGCTCGATCGCAAAACTCTGAAGCTACAGAAGTTATGAAATCCGTCTCAAGCGATTGGTTTGCCATTGCAGACCGATAAGAGTAGCCATAAACAGCATGTAGCCAGGTTCTTCTATTTGAGTGAAGATCAACCCAAAAACAAATATAGTTAGGAGAAAAAACCGAGAAATATCGTCCGAACACAGCCTGCACCAAACAAGAAACGCAAGATAAAAATAAGCTCCTAACCCCAGAAAACCCAAATCTCCCCAAATTCCTGCCCAACCAAAAAACGGCGAAAACATGCTAGATTTATCGCCAAACCAGCTTGCTCCTACCGCACTCCATACAGCTTCGCTAACGGAGAGTTGAGTTGCCCCTAGAGGTGCAAGCAGATCCCAATAATCACGCAGCATCCATCCTCCTAAACGTCCGATCGTGTGACCAGGACCAAGCCCCAGTAAAGGGTTGAGCGGGGAATGATAGAAAGAAGGAATAATTGAGAATCCTACTAGTTTAAGCTTCATCCCCTCTAAAGTCATATCGACGCTCCAAGCGAGAAACCCATTATTTGCCAACCAAACTGCGATAAATATAGCTAAGATTGCTCCAATCGAGTATTTTACGAATTCTGTAATATCTTTTAATTTAGTACAAAAAAGAAGTATGAGAGCCACTAAAAATACTGCTAGAACTTGTTTGGCATCTGAAACTAATACGTGAACGATAGTAGTAAAAAATACAGACAACCGTAGCCAAAGCGGACGTTCTTTAGCAATAAATAAATAGTACGTACCAAATGTTAATGAAACTGAAGCGCTAACAACATGACCAGAACCTTGGTTTAAAAAAACTCCTTTAATATTGTCTTCTAAACCTTCCAGAAGATGTAAGTTGAGAACAAAGCGCTGGAGCAAAGCCAGCAGGAGATTGATAAAGCCAAAACGCACTAACCAACAGTGCAGTTTTTCCGTGCTAGTTAAAGACATGGGAATGCAGGCGATCGCTACTAGAAGTAAATACGGTTCGGTCAGCATTAAATAATTGAGAACCACATTAATGAATCCAGCATTATTGAGTAGTCCACTAGCACACATTAAGATGAAAAATATTAATAGACCTAAGAGAATTTCCTGGACGATGGTAAGTTGACGCTGGCTTCTAGAGCGAGCTTTGACAAGAGCAATACTACAGGCAAGTGGAACTGTAGCAAAGTGTAAAAAATTAATTGCTGCGGGTACTCCTAATGCCTCAATTATGCGGGCAAAATAAGCAGTAGCAAATGCTAATAGTACAATTGTGGAACTTTTAATGAATCCCTTGCGTTGTTGCTGACACGCTGCTTCTACGTTCATCGATCTACCTCTCGATACAAGCACCAGAGCGCACTGTATACTGCTACGTGTAAGTTAGACATGAGGAGCTAATGTATAAATTTCCATCATGCGGCGATAGTTTTCCTCCGCAGTGTACTTAGCCTCAAATTCAGCCCTAGCTGCTTGGCGCATCTGCATCAGTTCTTCTGGATGTGATAAAGCCCACTCTACTTGTTCTACAAGGTCTTGGGTGTTACCTGGAAGAAAATGAAGTCCGGTTTGCCCAGGCGTAACTAACTCGGCGATCGCACCAATTGCTGAAGCTACTACAGGAGTTCCCTTGGCAAAAGCCTCGATCGCAACTCTGCCAAAAGTCTCGTACCATTCAGAAGGAAAAATCAACAAGGCAGCTTCTCCCATTAACTCGTAAACTTCTTCCAACGGTCTGCGTCCCAGCCACTCCACTCCTGGTACGCGCTTTGTTGCCTCAACAACTTGAGGTGCTAACGGTCCATCGCCAACAATTTTCAAAGGGATTTTTTCACCCAATTGTTCCCAAGCAGCTAGTAGCGTCCCTAAACCTTTTTCTGGCGAAAGCCGCCCGACAAAAATGGCATATCCACCACGTCCTGTTCCTGGTGCGGGAGCGGGATGTAGAAAATTAGTTTTAAATAGAATTTTTTTCTCCGGTAAGCCACCTTGAACGAATTTCTGCAAAGCGAAATGGCTATACGCTACGAATACATTTACTGTTTTTGTCCAAGTACACATCATCGAGTGCAAGTTCACCATTGTCGCGACAACTCCACTCGCTGTTTGACTATCTCGGTAGCAACCGCGAACGATGCCAGGTATAGAACCGCATTTCCCCAAACAGTCTTCGCAGATCTTGCCATCGCGAAAAAACAAAGCGTTGGGGCATAAGAGACGATAGTTGTGCAAAGTTTGGACGACTGGTACACCCTCATCCTTCATGGCGTGATATGCGGCTGGAGAAATCAGAGGAAAAGTGTTGTGGAAATGAGCGACCTCCGGTCGTTTCTGGCGGACGATCGCCCGTAGGTCGCGGTATACATCGTTATTCCAGATTGTTTTTTTCGCCAGAGTCAGAGGATTCATTCCCTCAACGCGCTCGTTATGAATCGTGTAGCGCTGGACTTGATGACCGCGTGTTTCTAAAAGAGCCGATTCGGTAGCAAAGATTTGTTCTTCACCACCTGGTTGTTGGTAATAGTTATGAACTGTGAGAATACGCATGGGGAATCGTTTGTCGATTAAGAATGTTGTCGTAGCACTGAACTAATTGCTGACCCTTATTTGCCCAGTTGAACAGCTCGTTTGCCCTCTTCTGTCCTGCCTTGCCCAATTCGGCACTCAGTTCAGCATCGTTTGCCAGACGAGACATAGCATCAGCAATACCTGCAACAGCTTGCTGAGGCTCGATCGCGGGGACTTTAAAACCTGTTGCCTCGGTGACCTGAACCGCTGGTCCACCTAAATCGAGACAGACAACCGGACGACCTGCTGCCATTGCTTCTAAGCAGACAAATCCTCCAGATTCGTGCAAGCTAGGATGAACCAATGCTCGTGCATCTGCCATCATTTGCCAGATGCGATCGCGGGACATCTCAGGGCAGAACTTGACTTGAGAGATAATCCCTAATTCTTGGGCAAGAATTTGCAGCCGTTTCCGTTCGGGTCCGTCTCCCACAATCCAATATTCGGTATCAGAGGGTAAATCTGCTTGAGCAAAGGCACGTAGTCCCAGGTGAAAACCCTTCCAATGCAGCAATCTACCAATAGAAATAAACCGGACTGGGCGATCGCTAGAAATATAACTCTGACTCAGACGGGCGATCTCTTCTGGAAGTAAAGCGACTTGGGAAAGGACTTTGACGTTTTTCGCTCCCATTTGAGAGAGTTGTCGCGCCGTATCCTCAGTAGTTGCCCAAGCTAAGACAGAGCGTCTGGCTGTCAGGCGAGCAAACGGATCGAGTTCTCCTAAACGACGAGAGAAGTCACGCAGTATTTCGTAGACTTTGCCTCTCCAGCTGAAGTCTTGCCAAAAAGCCTTTGGTGCAGTTTCACCACCGCCCACAGGACCCCAGATGAAGGGAACTGGCAGCAGAGAGAGGAAACTAGGACTAGAGTACTTAACGAAAGTAACGTGCTGAATTAAGTCGAAGCTAATTTGACGATGCAGTTGACGGGCAACAAAATAAGCTTGAATCTGCCAGAGATAGTAGTGAATTTGGAAAGCTCCATTACCCCACTTCCAACCGCCACCCCAGATTGGTAAGGTGAAATAGATAAAATGCAGGTTGGGGGCTAAATGATGGGCTAGCTCTGCCTCAATTGCCTCGCGACCGTCATCAGGTCGAGTTAGTACCCAAACTTGATGGTATTTGGCAACCTCTCGAACTGTGTTCCAGCCCACGCCTAGTTCAGTTCCTCGACCTGGTTCGCAGGCATAGGCAGACAATAGAATCTTCATCGACACAGTACCTCTTGGCGGACTAACCCAGTAGTAGAGAAATCTAAATATTGCTGAGCGATTTTTAGATACTGAAAGTCTCGCGCTCGTTTACGTGCCTGTGTTTGATAATGTTGCTTGAGGTTGGGGTTGCTGAGGATTTGCAAAATTCCTGTTGCCAGTGCTTCTGAATCTCCAGCAGCTACCATCATTCCGTGCTTGCCATATTCGATCAGATCCTTCGATCCGCCCGGGGCATCGTTGACGACAACCGCCGCACCGCAAGCCATTGCTTCTTGTAAAGAGATCGGGCATCCTTCCCAAGCTGATGCGAGTACGAATACGTCACAGGCAGACATGTATCTGTAAGGATTGCGATCGTATCCAGGCATCGCCACGCTATCTTCGATTTGGAGTTCGTAGCAAAGGGTTTCTAGTTGCGATCGCAAGGGTCCTTCACCCAAAATCAACAATCTAGCGGGCTGAATCTTGACAACGCGGGCAAAAGCACGCAGCAATACATCGAGTTGTTTTTGCTTGGCTAGACGAGCTACGGTAACGATGGTTGGTGTTTCAGAGTCTAAAAACCAGGGGTGATCGGTTGGTTTTTTCGCTAGTTGTTGCACGCGATCGAGGTCAATGGGGTTGAAAATGACCCGCATCGGAATACGCGGTGGTACTTTAATTGTTTCAACTAAGTCGGCGATCGTATCTTGAGAAACGGCAATTAAGCCATCACCGTAGGGGTACGTGTACCGCATTAGCGTCGGCAGAGATTGCAGGTGCAGTTTATCTTGATGCTCGATGCCTGTTTCTAAGCTAATAATATTGTGTTCGCCAATAATAATTTTGCTATCAATTCCTGATAAATACCTCGCCCAAATTGCCGTGATATTAAAATACCAAGGCATTGGAAAAATAACATCTGGTTTACTTTGTTTAAGATAGCGAATAGTTGGTAGTAAAGAAAAAGCCGTGCGCTGAGTATTGAGAGTAAATATATTAATGTCTGAATATTGCTCTTTTTCTGCTTGAGTTGCCTTTAAAACTACAAACTCACAATTGATTCCTAATTCCTGAAAGCCGCGAGAGAGTGCAGTTCCTAAACTAGTGAACGCACCACCTCCGATGTCATGCGTCAGGATAGCAACTTTTTTCATATTCATAAAATTCAATTATTTAAAACTAGGTTTGTCACCTGAGCTAGGCATTTTGATGCTGCTTCTGGGGTATATTGAGACATAATTTGTTGCGATTTTTTACCCATGTCCGCGATCGCAGTCGGGCGCTCGATAAACTGACACATAAGTTCGGCTAGTTTTTCCGGCTGATTAGGGTCAAATACATAGCCATTCTCACCATTCACTATAAGTTCTGCCGTTCCCGCACCTGTAGAACATAAAACTGGTTTACCCATCAGCATTGCTTCTAGTACCACTACGCCCCATGTATCTTCTAGAGTCGGTAGAACGAAGACATCTGCATTGCGAAAATATGTACTGATAAGGTTGTAGTCTACTCTACCTACCCACTGTATACAGTCAGTCAGATGATGCTCTTGAACGAATTTTTCTAGTTCTTCTTGTTGCGATCCATTGCCCACAACTTGTAATGTGTATTCTCGATATCCTTGTTGCTGAAGAATCTTGCAGGCTTCTAGCAAAATCTGCAATCCTTTTCTGGGAATAATATGTCCGACGAAAAGAAAAACCGGTCGCTGGAGTTGAGAATTATCTAAATCAATATTTTCTTGAATTACTAAAGTTTTGGGATCTGGAATTTCGTAAGGCTGAACGAAAACGTGGCTGTCTTTAGCGTTAAGAATATTTACTAAATAGGCTTTTCCAGCATGACTGTTGGTAATGCAAGCATCGGCAAACTTTACCATTAGTCGCCGAACTAATAAACGTAATGCTGAATTGCGATAGTCTACACTAGGCGAACTACCTTCATAGGCAATGATGACTCGCCACCAACAAAGCGGTTTTAATAGGAGTGCTAGAATTGTCCAAATGCCAAAAGAACTAGAAAATATGGCATGAGGTCTAAGTCGAAGCAAGTGGAAAATAATACTGGGAGACAGATATGTGAAATTAGATCCGTAGCTTGTCGTTTCTCGCGCCATTTCTAGCACATGAAATTTACCGACAACTTCTACTACAAATGAGTTATCAAATCCTCGTGCAAACCCAGGAAAAAGTCCAGTAAATACTTTAGTTTGAGGAAATATCTGTGTAAATTGACCGATCGCTGGTTGCCAATAAAACCACGTAACAGGCAACAACCATGCAATACGAAAATTATGACTACGATCCACCTAAGGATACCTCTAGAAATACAAATATCAACTGCAAAGTGCAGCCGGAGAAAATGACTACCTAGCTGATTTGAATAACTCTGAACAATATCTTTGCATCTGTCTCTGATGGCGTTCGTAAAGATGTCATCAGAAGATCGGACTTAAAAATATATTTATAATGTAACTATCTTTACACCGATCGGCGCTATCTCTTTACGTAAAATTTGAATTCTACGAGAATATACGTACTCTTTTTAAAGAAGAAGTAAAAATTTGAACTATATCGTGTACTGAAAACCGATGGCGATCGCCACAAATAACTTCTGTAGGCTGCAAAGGCGATTGCTGTTTGTACTTGGTTTAAGTATTCCAGTTAATAAAACGTGCGTAAATATATGCAACTAACTCATTAATCGTTTTCCGCACGCCTGCACTGTAGCGCCACCAGTATTTCGGATCGTAATCGATAGGTGGCATCGCAATAATGCCGACTTTAGTATTTGTTGAAGCTAATGCTTGACGATACAGCAGCCAGCTTCGTCTAGCATGTAAATCGAGCGTCAGTAAATCGATCGATTTTACTGGTGTATTTGTCTTTGCCAACCATTGTTTAAAAGCAATAGCAGAAGCATAAGTTCGGTCTTTACGTACTTCTGGTGTCGGGACGGGAACGATTTTTTCTGACTCTAATCCTAACGTTTTTAAGGTTGCTGCCGCTAGCTCGGCATAATTTTTATATTCAGCTAAGTAGCATCCTCTTTCAATTGGAATACCTGTAGTCACGATCTGGCGATAGGAACCGCGTTTAAATCTAGCTAGTGCCTCTTTAACCGCATAATCTGGTAGCCAGCCTTCAATAACTAAAACTTCAGCGTTAATTGGTTGATTGACAGCTAGAAATGATGGTAAGTTGCTAATACTGACGGTTAATAAGGTAAGAATTAATAAAATTAAAAATAACCATCCCCATACCGTAGGCAACCATATTTCTTGTTGTCGAATGAGAGTGATATTTAGTAGTTTGAATTGCGATCGCTTTTTAGCAGCCATTAAAAATGTAGTTTTGCATAGCTTAGGGTGTAGAATCTACTTTAATCCAAAATTCGATTTCAGTCGTAAACTCTTCAAACTTAGCAGTTTTGAGCGAATAGCATTCGCACCTACACAAACAAAGTTCGCCTGCGCGAACTATAAGAAAGTTAACGATTTTTACGTTGATATTGTGATTTTGCTAGTGTAGAGTCACTTCTACTGGTTATCTACTGTTGCTGTCTTTTGTGCCTTTAAATAAGCAAACACAGATTTATCACCAATATCAGGTGGAATTGGTTGTACTGCTTTACGAATGGCAAAGATAACGAATAGTACAGCCCACGTACCAAGCATGATTTGTTCCCAGTGGAGCGGTAAGATTCCGCTTAAATGTCCTAACAATAGAATTGGTACTAGAGGTGTGAGAAATTTGGTTTCAAACCGATTAAAACAAAATGCCTCTTTGAAGTAAATTCCTGTGAGCGCGGCAAAAATAAAGCCAACACCCAATAAAGTCACTGGATGTTCGTAAACTGTGACAACTAGCGGCGTGCTATTACTCAATGCAATCGCGACTGCGGCGATCGTCCCGATCGCCCAAAATAGTTGTAGGACGCGATGCAGTACTGCCAGATATATATGAATAGCGAGCAAGCTAACACCCAATGCACCGCAAAAACAGAAAAATAGGGGTGTAAGTGCTGGAAAAACACTGGGCTGAGGGTTTGACAGAACTAGAGTACTACCAATCGCAAAGCTGAGGGCAGCGATCGCTAAGCCAGTCCGATAGATAATCACACCGAGGCGATCGCTTTTGTCGATTGTAAACTCACCAAACTGACCTTGATATGTTTCGGATACTATTTGTTGAGTCATAACTTACCTCTCACTAATAACCACTTCTACTCTATCTCCCCAATGCTGCTGCAATTGTAACTGGGCATTGCCGCAATTAATAGCAATTTCTACCCAGCCGTGACTACCAACTAAGGCGAGTGCCTCTTCAGGAGAGACGTTGCTGTAGGTTTGACACCCTGGGACGATTCGTTTGCCTAATTGTACTGTCCAAGTTCGATCTTCCACGTCCCTACCAGGAATATTGGTGACTAAATTGCCAAAGCGATCGACATATTGGATGCAACCAATTATTTCTGTAGGAGTATAGATTAACTGGGGTAAGTCTAACTGTAGTAGCGTAGCAAGATCGATCGTTCTCCCCAATTCTCTTAAAGGAACTCCACTCGCAAGATGCGCCCCTACTGGGGCAAAAATATCTCGTCCGTGAAAAGTCTTTGAGAGTTGGGTAGTGCGCCAGTATTGAGAGTCAGTCAGTTCTACAATGGCGATCGCGTGGCTTTGACTCAATATGCCGCTAAAAATTCCGTTGTCTGGTCCTACTAAGAATCCATGCCTGAATTCTATGGCGATCGCGCGTCTATTGCTACCTACCCCAGGATCGACTACAGCCACATGCACGGTTCCATCAGGAAAATAGCCATAGGCATCCAACAAGCAAAATCTAGCCGCAGCGAGATTTTGGGGCGGGATCTCGTGGGTAATATCGATAACTGTCAGGTTAGGGTTAACTTGGGCGATCGCACCTTTCATGACTCCTACGTACACGTCACTGAAGCCAAAATCACTGGTTAAAGTCAAAATTCGGTTTGAATTCATCTGTAGTTCGGGGATTTACTAAAAAATGTCTTAAAAAAGTTTAAATTTATTTCTGTAGCTATTGTTACTAAAAACTCTCTATGTTAGGATAATTCTACATAAACGAGATAAGTAAAAATAATGTTTCCTATGAGCAGAAATAAACAACAAGCTGTAAAACAAGCTGCCGAAGCTCACCGTCAGAATATTCAAAAAAGTCTACAACATCGTTTAGATGTTGCCAGAGCTAACGGAGATGAGAATCTCATCCGCCAGCTAGAAGCAGAAATGAGATACTTCAACTGAAGTTACAACTAAGTTTTTGTCACAAGGTTTGATGCCACTGACTTGATAAATTACAAATAACAGATAAAATACTGACATTCGCAGGATGCATTTCAAGTGCATCCTTTTTGTTTTCATATCCTTTGTTTGACTATCCACGCGATCGCGCTCAGAAAACTAAGCATCAATTGGGAATAGCTATACTGGTTGGTTAAAGTTCCTACTCAAACACCAACTTAACTAAGGATATGCCTATGCAAGCGGATCTATCAGCCGTGATGACAGACGTATGGCACGTACTAACTAAAAATAATCGTTGGATGAGCTGGAATTTGTTTCTAGCTTTTGTCCCTTTAACTTTGAGTGCGTGGCTATTTCTCAGAGGAAGCCAAAAGCGGCGTTGGCTATTTTGGCTATTATTTATAGATTTGTTGACTTTCTTACCGAGTGCGCGTCATGTTTTAACTAATATATTACGTTTCAGTACGAGTATCGTTACATCTGAGCTAATATGGGTCGTACCCTTAGTTTGTATTCCTTTGTATCTATTATTCATCTTATCCGGTAGAGAACGTTGGCAAACCTTTAATTGGTCAATTTTATTTTTAGTATTTTATGCTTTTTTGCCGAACGCACCGTATGTTTTAACTGATATCATTCATTTATATCGAGATATTAGAGATATTCACTCAGTCTGGCTAATTACTTTGGTTCTTATCCCAGTATACGTATTATTTATGGGAGCTGGATTTGAGGCATACGTACTATCTTTAATTAACCTGGGTTCTTATTTACAAAGAATTGGTAAAAGTACGTGGGTTTTGGGCACAGAGCTGATCGCTCACGCTTTGTGTGCAATAGGAGTCTATTTAGGTAGATTTTTACGGTTTAATAGTTGGGATTTCATCACCCAACCCGATATTCTCCTTACTGCTGTAGTTGAAGATTTATTCGGCAAACGTCCGGTTGTCATTATGATTGTTACCTTCGCAGTTATTACTGGTTTGTACTGGTTGATGAAGCAGGTTACGCTTAGAATTATGGAAAAAAATCATCTAGAAGCTATTTCTGCCCGGGAAGAAGGTAAAATCGATTTGTTGTAAAGTAGAGACGCAAAATTTTACGTCTCTATTGCTTTTACACTCTATTCCTTTTATAAAGGAACCAATTCGGGGAAATGTAGTAATAGTTGATCGTTTGTTAGTTCTTCGCCAAATTGAGCGGGGGAAAACTGGACTTGAATTGCCCACAGTCTTTTTTGATAGTGAAGATTAATCAGGGCTTTTAATCCAGCCTTCATCGCATTTATATCTGCCAGATTAGTTTCTAATTCCGGCACTTCTCCGTCATAAACCACGCTTAGCATGACGACTAAGTTACGAGTAACGGGCAAGGAAAAAGATTCATCTGTAGTAGCGGGTGAACTTAAATCTGGTTCGCTTAAATAGCGTTGGGCAGAATCAGTAAATAATTCATTGAAATAGTCGCTGGCTGCACCTTCATCCCAAAACACATCGCCTTCGTTTGCACCGGAAAGCCAATACTCGTCGTATTGCAGCAAGCTTTGACAAATTTCTACCAAACCTTCGCCTACGACTTCAATCTCGCCGTCAGTGTCTATGGCTTCCCTAGCCTGACGGTTGAGAATTCCTAATAGCGGTGCTACTTCTTGCCCTGCAAGATGGAGAAATATCCGACAGCCAACAAACCGAGTCCGCCCTGACATCCGATTCATCCGATCGCGCCATGAACTCATGATCTTCCCTCCATATCCTCTTACTCAATTTATCGCGCTCTCACAAATCTTTCTCCCCCTCGATCGCTAGATTTAAGGGAATTGACGGTAAGATCGGAAGCAAAATTGTCAAGTCATGAATATCGGTATTATCGGACTGGGGTTAATTGGTGGCTCGTTGGGCTTAGACTGGCGATCGCAAGGACACAAAGTTTTCGGTGTCAGTCGGCGCGAATCTACTTGCGCCCAGGCGATCGCTTGTGGTGCTGTCGATCGGGCTAGCGCCGATCTTACCAGTCTCAAAACCGCAGAAGTTATTTTTATCTGCACTCCTTTGGCAGCGATTCGCCCTACCGTAGAACAACTGATTCCCCATATAGATCCAGCCACAGTTTTAACCGATGTCGGTTCGGTAAAAGCCCCAATTGTAGATGCGATCGCCCCCTTGTGGCACAATTTTGTCGGCGGACACCCCATGGCTGGTAAAGCCGAGAGTGGGATTGAAGTTGCCCAAACAGGACTGTTTATCGGCAAGCCTTATGCGATCGCTGCAATTGATACTACGCCACCAACAGCCGTGAAGGTTGTCGAGCAATTAGCGCGATCGCTCCAAGCTACTATATATCACTGTCACCCAGCCGATCACGACCGCGCCGTCAGTTGGATTTCTCATTTACCAGTCATGGTTAGTGCCAGTTTGATTGCTGCTTGTGCCAGCGAACCTAACCCAGAAGTGCTGGAATTAGCACAACAGCTTGCTAGTTCTGGATTTCGCGATACAAGTCGCGTTGGAGGTGGGAATCCTGAATTAGGAGTGATGATGGCGCGGTACAATCGCCCAGAGTTGTTGCGATCGCTACAACAATACCGCGATCGATTAGATGAAATGGCGCAATTAATTGTACGAGAAGATTGGCAAGCTTTAGAAAAACAATTAAATTCAACTCAGATAGCTAGACCAAAGTTTCTCCGAGAGTAAGGTCATACTTTTTAGTTTCAAGTTATTAGGTGAGCATTCAGTCAATTTTGGCAGATTCATCAATTGAACTGCCAATTCTACAATCTCTCAATCTAGAGTGAAATCAAATTTATCTCTAGATTTATTTCTAATTTCTACTCATTAAAGACAACTTACATCCGCTCGGAAGCTATAGAAAATACTAAGCGGGATAAGCAATAAAACAAATTCGGCAGCGATCGCAAATAGTTTCAGTCGATTGCTAAAAGCTCGATGGTAGATTGCAGGTTGCGATTATATTGTATTCCTAAAAATGCTTATATAACCAAATAAATATAAATCGATACATGTATTTTCAAAAATGCAGGAACATAAAAAGAGGGTAGGAGGTCTTAAATTTGGGAATGCTTTGTCTCTCATCTTCTGTATTCTTAACATTTAGTAATTTATGTATATTGCAACACTGAAAATTACAGATAAATAACAGTAGATTTAAGATTTACAACTCGTAGCGAAAAGTTATAAATCTACCTAGTATGTTTACATAGCTTAATGATATAGTGAGTATTTGTACTGCTGAGAGTAACTTCAATGCTAGACCCTGCTTTATGCGCTCGTCCTCTGAGCCAGTGGCTTGTCTTGAAGTCCACGCTTTCCCACTGGCTGATGACTCCCGTACTGGTTGTCATACCGCTAACAGCTTTCATTCTGCTAATCAAGTTTTTTCCCAAATGGCGTTGGAAGCGTTACATGTTGGTGATGGGAAGTTTATCGTTAGTAGCTTACTTTCTTGCTAGTTTTCCGGCTACAGTCGCGATCGCTAGTAAGGGATTAATTGCCTTTTTACCTGACGATCCAGGTAGGAAAGCAGATGCGATCGTGATTTTAGGTCGCGGTGCGTACATGAGAAAGTCTAGAGTAGAGGTTGCGGCTGACCTATGGAAAAGCAAACGCGCTCCCTTAATTTTTGCCAGTGGTGCAGGGGATGGGGCAGATATTGTGAAGATGCTCAAAATGGAAGGAGTCCCCAAGTCAGTATTGAAAGCCGAAAGTTGTTCTCAGACAACAGAAGAGAACGCACTATTTACAGCGACGATGTTGCAACCGATGGGAGTGAAGCGAATCGTTTTGATCACGGACTCGCCACATATGATGCGATCGCTATTAACCTTTCGCAGTCTGGGATTTACTGTTTTTCCCCGTCCTACTCCTTTGCCTGCAAACTTGCCACCCACAAGAAGAGCAATGATGATTTTTTACGAATACATGGGTTTATTTAACTATGGCATCAAAGGGTACTGGCAACCTCAGAATGCAGAAATGGAGCAAAACCCATACATAGCTCAACAGCAAGCAGCAAATGGTTGACAGTTATCAGTTATCAGTTATCACTGGTCACTGCTCCCTTCATAAATAGGTAACTCTACCGTTAATGTTGCTCCCATACCCTCACCGTAGCTTTCTGCCCAAATTGTTCCGCCATGTAATTCGACCAATTGACGAGCGATCGCTAAACCAAGTCCCAAACCGCCGTAGGCGCGAGTCATGCTACTATCTGCCTGTCGAAAATATTCAAATATGTAGGGGAGAAAATCTGCGCTAATGCCTTTACCTGTATCGCTCACTTGGATTTGGGCGTAATTGGTAGTTGGTAATTGGTAGTTGGTAGTTGGTAGTTGGTAATGGGTAATGGGTAATGGGTAATTGGTTGTGATTCTCCCCTGCTCCTCCGCTCCCCTGCTCCTCTGCTCCCTGCTCCCTACTCCCTGCTCCCTGCTCCCTACTCGTGCGAGCGAGATCTCTATCTGTCCGCCAGATGGGGTAAATTTAACTGCGTTAGAAAGTAAATTCCAAACGACTTGCTGAAGGCGGCTGCTATCACCCCGCACCAATCCTACACCAGGATTCAAACTGAGTCCAATCTGAATTGATTTTGCTTCTGCTGCCAGAACTACGGTATCTAAGGCAGATGTAATTGTATTTGCCAGATCGACTATTTCCCAATTTAGTTTCAGCTTTCCCCTCAGAATGCCGGAGACATCTAATAGATCTTCGATTAATTGTGCTTGTAGCTTAGCATTGCGTTCGATCGTATCGAGAGCGCGATCGATTGTTGCAGGATTTAACTGATTTGTTCGCAGCAGTCGCGACCAACCTAAAATTGGGTTGAGAGGGGAACGAAGCTCGTGGGAGACGATCGCCAAAAACTCGTCTTTAACACGGTTTGCTTTCTCTGCTGTTTCCTGCGCTACCAATGCTCGATCGCGCATCTGGCGATATTCTTGGACTCTAAATGTGAGATCTGTCACATCTTGAATTGATAATAGGGCGTAAAACTCATCCCCCTCTAAAGCAGGTAACGAGGTGACAGTTGTATGCTGAATGCGCATTTGCCCTTGGGGTAGGGAGGCAGGAATTACGTGTTTGTGTAACTGAGAAGAAAAGATTGTGGGGGGTCCGCCTTGAAATATTTGCTGCAAGCGGTTGGCATACTGAGTTTGATGAAAGTGGGGGTAGCGATCGCCGATACAAGTCCCTAACATTTCAGCTCTAGATAGCTTAGTCCATTCTTCTAAGCAGCTATTCCAGAACAAGATCGTTAGATCCGAACGCAAAATACAAGCCCCTAAAGGTACTTGGTCTAGAATACTAAACTTTTGCTGGGCTTGTTTCAGTTGCTCCATACTCAAAAATAAATAGCGATCGCCAAAAATTTTAGCGCTAAACTTGCATCTCTAATAACTATGACATTTCTTCGATCGCTGCAATGAGTTGGTCGAACGTTTGCAATTCAAATATAAAAATAAGATCGCCAATCACTTGAAGCTGTTCAATTGTAAAACTTGCTTGCGCCAATACAATTGTGGAGTCATCTGGTTCAACAGCAGCAAATAAATTTTCTACAGTATCTTCCGTGTATGTAGGAATTAAGTAATTCATTCGCTGCTTCAACAGATTGCCCAACGAACCGATTACGCCGTTAATGACAATGTTACCCACTTCAGTTAAAGTGCCAATTTTTACTGCGTCAAGATCGGGAGAGCCTAGATCTTCTCCTGTAAGAACAGATACGAGTGTCGATGCACTCTCAGTAGGAAATACTAGCTCTGCGCTGCCATTAATGGAGCCAGTAAATCCCAACCTTACAGTAGCTAAATAGTTCTGATTAAATCTAGCAATTAATTCTTGCTGCAAATCTTCTATAGCAAATACCTGAATGAAGGGAATCTCCAGGTGGATAGGGAAACCAACCATTTCATTTAAAAGACTAGCAGCTCGACCCACGCCAATATTAATCAATTCTTTTAATGCATCAATTTGGTCTTCTGTCAATTGCTGCACAAGAGATATACCTCTAGAAGCTAAAAACTTGTCTGACGGTTTGGCGTAGCTCATCTTCTTTTGGTGGCTTATTGATAAAAGCAGCTGCTCCTAAGTTATATCCTCGCTGACGGGAACTTTCTTGAATATCTGCCGAAATAACTATTGTGGGAATAGTTAATCCCTGCTCTTTTAAAGTCTGAAGCAATTCAAAACCATTCATGTCAGGCATGAGAATGTCTGTTACTAAACAATCTGGAGCGCGATCGCGAACGATACTTAATGCTTCTTTGCCGTTCGTCGCCTCCCAAATCTCATAGCCATCAGCTTGCAAAAATTTGCGAATCATCCGGCGGCTGAATGCAGCATCATCAACTATCAAAACAGATACCATTGCCGATTTTCTAAGCTATTCACTATCATCTTATCGAAAAGATAGACAGAAAGTATTTCACGCATCACTCACCGACGACAAATAGCAAAAGACAAATTTACATCTACCTACAGTCAGTGTAGTATGGGCTATCAAATATACGATGTATTTAATTCCTATCAGTCATGGAGTCACTCGAAATCGATGACGATATCAAAGCATTTTTAGTTGAAAGTTACGAAAATCTGAATCAGATCGAGCAAGTTATTCTCGATTTAGAAGATAATTCTGCAAATTCCGAACATTTAACTCGGATTTATCGCGCCCTTCATACAATTAAAGGTAACTGCGGTTTTTTACCGTTGCCCAAACTAGAATCAGTCGCCCATGCAGGAGAAAATTTACTAGGCAAATTGCAGGAACAGCATTTTACCCTCAATTCCCAGATTGTCAGTATTTTACTTCAAACTGTCGATGCAATTCGACAAATTCTAGCCCAAGTTGAAGCGACAGGCAATGAGGGAGATGGCGATTATGTCGCACTAATTGCAGCGTTGGAGGAAGCTAGGAGCAAAGAGCAGGGAGCAGGGAGCAAAGAGCAGGGAGCAGGGATGAGCAGGGAGCAGGGACGAGCTGGGAGCAGGGGGGAGAAGAGAGCTGAGGGAGCTGGGGGAACTGGTGAAGAAACGATCTCTTATCACACACCACGCACCACTCACCACGCACCACTTTCTTACCAACTACCAACTACCAATCCATCAGATTCTACAATTCGGGTGAATGTGGAACTGCTCGATCGCGTGATGAATTTAGTGGGTGAGTTGGTTTTGGCTCGCAACCAAATGGTACGATTTGCCGAGACTTTGGCAGACTCAGATTTGACTGCGACTTGCCAACGATTGAATCAAGTGACGGCTCAGCTACAGGAAGAGGTGCTGAAAACACGGATGCAACCGATCGCCACGATTTGGCAGAAATTTCCTCGTGTGGTACGCGATTTGGCGATCGCCTCTGGAAAGCAGGTGCAAGTAGAAATGAATGGTGCGGATACGGAACTAGACCGCACTATTCTTGAAGCAATTAAAGACCCTTTAACCCACATTGTCCGCAATTGTATCGCTCATGGAATTGAAACGCCTGAAATTCGCAGCAGTCGCGGGAAGCCGATTCAGGGGAAGCTTGCTCTCCATGCATGGCATGAAGGTAGCACTGTTAAGATTGAAATCAGCGATGATGGTAACGGGATCGATCCGCAACAGCTCAAACAGCAAGCGCAAAAACTCGGAATTCTCAGTGCAGTTGAAGCAGAAAAGATCGGCGAAGCGGAAGCGCTGAATTTAATTTTTGGATCGGGTTTTTCGACAGCAGCACAAGTCACCAATCTATCTGGACGGGGTGTAGGGATGGATGTGGTGAAAACCAATCTGGACGCGATCGATGGCAAGGTTGAGGTTGATAGCCAGGTAGGACAAGGAACAAAATTTAAGCTGAAAATTCCCTTAACGCTGGCAATTATTCCTGCCTTGATCGCTGATAGTGGGAACCATCGTTTTGCCATTCCTCAAGCAAGCATTCAAGAATTGGTACAACTGGAAGTAGAGGCATCTTTGCTTGAGGTTGAAACATTCTACAATATTCCTGTATATAGGTTGCGTGGCAAATTATTGCCTTTGGTTTATCTAAATCAAACATTACAACTACAAGCATTAAGAGCCGATGTAGAGATTATTAATATAGTTGTCATCAATGTGGACAATTACTACTTTGGTTTAGTTGTTGATGAAATTCAAGACATCCAAGATATTGTCGTCAAACCTTTAGGAAAACAATTACGAGATGTCTCAGCTTTTGCTGGAGCGACAATTCTCGGTGATGGCAAAATAGCATTAATTATCGATGCCGTTGGTTTAGCAAATTATGCTGGAGTTACTTCGCAATTACAGCAGCAACTCGCGATCGCTACAGCTACAGCAGTAGAAGAACGCACGGGCGATCGCCAATCGATCTTGCTTTTTCATGGCGGATCGGGCGCACGCATGGGACTGCTGATGTCTCAGGTTTTCCGTTTAGAAGAATTCGATCCGAACGCGGTGGAAATTGTGGCAGATCGACCAGTGGTGCAATACCGAAATACAATTTTGCCTTTGATTTACTTGCATCAAATATTCGGGAATTTTGATTTTCCTGAAAGTAGATCCCCCCAACCCCCCTTGACAAGGGGGGCAATATCTCCTCAACTGTCCTGGGCAAGGGAGGTTATAAATGGGCAAGATGATAAACTGCAAGTCATTATTGTGGAGCTAGATCGAGAGCGCAGCCTTGGTTTGGTAATAGAACGCATTCTCGATATTGTTGAGGAACCATTGGCGATCGCGGGCCATGCGACTCGATCCGGTATCCTGTATTTGGCAGCTATTCAGGGTCAAGTTACCGAAATTCTCGACCTGCATACAATAGTTCAAATTGCTTATCCGTATTTACTTCAATCAGTTAACTGATAACTGTTAATAGTTATCAAGGAGCAGGGAGTAGGGAGCAGAGGGGCAGAGGAGAATAATCACAAATGACAAATGACAAATGAGCAATAATAAATATTTTACAAATTAAATAGAGTTATATAAACATGACTGAAGTTCAGCAATACTGTACTTTTTTTATTAACGAAATTCATTTTGGGATCGACATCAAACAGGTAGAAGAAGTCATTCGGGTTCCTGAGATAACTCCCGTACCCCTTGCGCCTGTTGATATTTGCGGTTTAATCAATCTGCGGGGAAAAATTGTGACGATAATCGATTTGCAATGTAGGCTAGGAATGGGTCAGAGCTTGCTGTCTTCTACCTCCGATCCAGAATTAGATGAAGAATTTTTGGCTCATAACATTATAGTTCAGACTCAGGATGAGATTGCAGGTTTGTTAGTAGAAGACATAGGCGATATGTTGGAGTTTACATCAGATCGATTTGAATCTTCACCCGCTACGCTAGCGGGTCAAATGCGGAAATTATTACGAGGTGCATATTCATTATCACAAGGTTTTTTAATGATTTTAGATATTGAGAAAGTTTTAAAAGTTTAGATGAACGATTTTGGTCGCGCAAAGCCAAGGACACTTACGTGCGGGGGTATCCCCCGTTGAGTAAAGTGTCCGCGCAAAGACGCAGAGCGGATTCTTGTATGGTAGGTGCAGAGAATGCATCGCATACTCAAAATTTAAATTAGCAAGGGAGAAGTTCTACTAATGGCTGATGTCAATAAATCTAGTCAATCGGCTACAGAAAGCTGGGAATCTTCAGAAAATTCTGAAAGATTGCCAAATAGAAAAGCAGCTCAAACGGTTAGTAAAGCTAGAACGAGTACGAGACAAAGAAATAATAATCAAGCCCAACTAAAACCGCTATTGAAAGCTATGCAAGCGGTCAAAAATGGCGATCTAACCGTGCGTTTGTCTGAAGAAAATGGGTTAGGTGAGGTTGCCCAAGAGTTTAATCAAATGGTAGCTCAAATCAATCTTTTTGCGGGCGAAGTGACGCGGGTAGCGCGAGAACTGGGAACCGAAGGCAAACTAGATGCTCGTGCTACCGTTGAGGGTGCTGCTGGGACTTGGAAAGAACTGATCGACAATACAAATGTCATGTCTGGAAATCTCACAGAGCAGATTAGAAGTATTGCCGAGGTGACATCAGCAATATCTCAAGGAAATCTCTCTAGCCAAATTGAGGTGCAAAACGCAGGGGAGTTTCAGGACGTAACGGAGAGCGTTAATCAAATGATTGCTAATCTCAGAGCTTCCATGAAGCAGATTGGCGATATATCAATTACAGTTGCTTCTGCGGCGGAAGAAACGACAGCAGTAAGCACCGAAATGGCAGAAAACGCGAATCAAACTGCCGAACAAGCAACATCTGCTTCCGCATCCGCCGAACAAGTGAGTACAAATGCTACCAGCGTCGCTACAGCGGTAGAAGAAATGAACGCCAGCATTCGCGAGATTGCTAAAAACGCAGCCGTAGGAGCGCAGGTAGCTAATACAGCCGTTAAAACTGCCGATCGCACCAACGATACAATTACCAAATTAGGGCAAAGTAGCGGTGAAATTGGCAAAGTCATCAAGGTGATTACATCTATTGCCCAGCAGACAAATTTGTTAGCGCTGAATGCCACAATTGAGGCAGCAAGAGCAGGAGAGGCAGGTAAAGGTTTTGCTGTAGTAGCAAGCGAGGTGAAGGCATTAGCCAAACAAACCGCCAGTGCTACAGAAGATATCAGTCAACGAATTGAAGCAATTCAAACCGATACCAAGAGTGCGATCGAGGCGATCGTTCAAATTACTGATATTATCAATCAGATTAACGATATCCAAAATACGATCGCCAGTGCTGTAGAGGAGCAAACTGCAACGA
This sequence comes from Chroococcidiopsis sp. [FACHB-1243], assembly GCF_014696895.1. Taxonomy (NCBI): domain Bacteria; kingdom Bacillati; phylum Cyanobacteriota; class Cyanophyceae; order Chroococcidiopsidales; family Chroococcidiopsidaceae; genus Chroococcidiopsis; species Chroococcidiopsis sp. [FACHB-1243]. The sequence continues at coordinate 85,750 of NZ_JACJQX010000020.1, forward strand.
CAAATGAAATCTCCCGCAGTGTTGCCGAAGCCGCCAAAGGGACTACTGATATTGCCAAAAATATTGGCATCGTCGCCCGTAACGCTCAAGTTACAACCGCAGGTGCTAGCAATACATACCAAGCAGCTGCCGAACTAGCTCGTATGGCTGCCCAACTGCAAAAAGTCGTAAATCAGTTCATTTACTAATCATTTCATTGACTAAATTGTCAAATGACTAATGCCAAAAATCCGAGTTCTCGTAGTTGACGATGCAGTGGTTGTGCGCAGCCGCCTGAGTAAGCTGCTAGCTGAAGATCCAGAATTGGAAGTGGTGGGAGTAGCGGCGAATGGTCGCATTGCACTAGCAAAAATTGCTCAACTCAATCCTAATGTGGTGATTTTGGATGTGGAAATGCCAGACATGGATGGCTTAGCAACATTAGCAGCGCTTCGGCAGACTTATCCCCATATAGCTGTCATTATGTTTAGCACTTTCACCCGTGCAGGGGCGATCGCAACTTTGGATGCTCTATCTCTAGGTGCATCAGATTATGCTACCAAGCCGAGTCACATAGGCGACATTGAAGCTATCCGCCAACATGTTTTTGACGACTTAGTGCCGAAAATAAAACTGTTTGGGACAAAGCAACTCAAAAGTCAAACTAGTAAGGGCGCACAGATGTGCGCCCCTACCGACTCCCGACTCCCGTACGGGCGGGTTTCCAAACCCGCCCGTACCGACTCCCGACTCCCGACTCCCAAAATCGTCGCCGTCGGCGTTTCTACCGGAGGACCAAACGCTCTAGCCGTGTTGCTATCGCAGTTGCCAGCAGATTTTCCCGTACCAATTGCGATCGTGCAGCATATGCCACCAATGTTTACTCAACTGTTAGCAGAACGGCTTGCTGCCAAGTCCCGCTTAAAAGTAGCTGAAGCTGTTTCAGGGAGAGTGCTGGAGCCTGGACAGGTTTGGATTGCCCCAGGAAATTTTCATCTCGCCGTGCAACGGGATGGCAAGGTTGTGCGCCTAGTCACCCACCAAGCGCCACCAGAAAACTCCTGCCGTCCCTCCGTCGATGTCTTATTTAGCTCAGTCGCAGAAGTCTTTGGTGCAAGCGCGATCGCAATTGTCTTAACAGGTATGGGTCAAGACGGATTGCGGGGTTGCCAGCAGCTACGCGAGGCTGGGGGGCGAGTTTTCGTGCAAGATGAAGCGAGTAGCGTAGTTTGGGGAATGCCGGGGTTTGTAGCTAATGCCGGACTTGCTAACCGAGTGCTGCCGATCGACCAAATGGCAGATGAAACGATCCGCCAAGTGTGTAATAATACCTAAAACATAGTCAATATTTTTAGAGCGCAATGTTCAAAGTCTGTAACAAACAGACAACAGACATTAGTAAAATTAATTTTCAGTATCTTTGTCAACTAGTTTATCAACATTCGGCGATCGTGCTGGATGCCAGTAAAGACTATTTAGCAGAGCTACACTTAAAACCAATAGCAGAAACAGCGGGATTTGATTCTTTAAACAGTTTAGTAGAACATTTACGATCGCACCCATTTGGCAATCTGCATGTCCGAGCGATCGAGGCACTGAGCGTTACTGAAACATCATTTTTCCGCGATTGTTATCCATTTGAGGTACTCAAAAATTTCACCCTACCAGAATTAATTTCGCGACGGGCAGAAGAGCGATCGCTCAAGATTTGGTGTGGAGCTTGCTCTAGCGGTCAAGAACCTTATAGCCTTGCAATACTGATCCGCGAACATTTTCCTCTACTAACAACTTGGGATTTGCAGATAATTGCTAGCGACTTCTCTAGCCAGATCCTTGTCCGCGCCCGTCAAGGTCGCTACAAGCAGTGGGAAATTCAGCGCGGATTGCCCGCCGATCTACGAGAGAAATACTTTCAGTTTCAGCAACAGCAGCAGAACTGGCAGATTAAAGACCAGATCCGCCAGATGGTTGAGTTTCGTCAAATTAATCTCATCCATCCGTGGTTATCAATGCCAGCAATGGATATTATCTTCCTGCGAAATGTGTTGATTTACTTTGATACTGATACAAAGAAATCTACTCTCAAAAAAGTTAGACAGCAATTAAGACCGGACGGCTACTTATTTCTCGGTGGTAGTGAAACCACAATTTATCTAGATGACTCGTTTGAACGAATACAGCAGGAAGGAGGCATATGTTATCGTTTGCGGTGAACAGTTATCAGTTATCGTAGGGGCGGGTTTAGCCAAGAAATTAACAATTCAAATAGTAAATCTTCGAGCGAAACCCGCCCGTACAGAGGTCAGTTATCGTAGGGGCGGGTTTAGCCAAGAAATTAACAATTCAAATAGTAAATCTTCGAGCGAAACCCGCCCGTACAGAGGTCAGTTATCAGTCAACCAACAACCATCAACCATTGTCTATAACTGGAATTGCCGAGTTGACTAAAGATAACAAAGTACCGTTCTGTTCCTGTCCGTTGGCGGCTAAATCACTGTGACATAGATAAACTCTTTCTCCCACACGCCCTAATAAATCGCGTAAAATTCGCTGCAGTCTTTCTGTGTCAGCGCTTAAATCGTCTTCCGCCGTCCAAGGGCGACCGAATCGATCTTGTAAAAATAACGGCGCACCGTACAAAGTTGCCGCACCACCACGCGACCATAAAGGAGAACCAGCATCTAACCAGAATTGCCAGCGATGAAATCGCCGACTGGAACGATACTGGAAGATAGTTGCTAAGGTGACAGCACGACTAGCAGCACCAATCGGACGCACGGGATAAGAATTTGCTGTAATTGTACCTCGTCGTAGCAGTTGAATGAATTGAGCGATCGTAATGTGAGCAGGAGTATCGATCCCTTCAGACTGCCGCAGCCGCGCATCGATTTCCCAATAGTGTTGAGCGGTCTCTAGTAATTCTCGTAATGCTGCTAACTGGTCGTAAGGAAGGTTACTGCCTTGCCAGAGAAATTTCTGAATAGCGCGGTCGAGTAGAACAATGGGACTGGGGAGAAGCCGTTGTTCTTGCTGCGATCGCTGATCTTCAATCCACTGCACGATCTGAGCATAAGCTAAACTTGCCGTATAGCCCAAGCGATCCCAGCGATCGTAGGTCGTTGCTGGGAGTAAATTTGGGTGTTCTGGATGCGGTTGGAAGCAGTAATCGGCAATCAAGCCAGCACGGACAGGATCGATTTGGAATTCGGAATTCGGAAGTCGGAATTCGGAATCAATTGTGACTTGTGAGGAGTAAGGAGTGACTTGTCTTGCTCCCTCAGCTCCCTCAGCTCTCTTCTCCCTGCTCCCTATTCCTTGCTTTCCTGCCTCTCGCCTCGTACTTAATACTACTAACATTTCCGCTACCATATCTCGATCGACTAAACGTCCTAAACCTGGGTAGACGAGGGAGAGGAGGGTGAGTAAGGCTCGGATAATTGGAGAACTTGTCAATGGGCGTTGGTCGTTCAGGGATTCGACAAAGATCCCGTGTTTAGTCAGAATTTCTACTAGGGTATAACGGGCGATCGCATCTAAACCAGGAGCAATTAAAGCAATTTCCTGCGGCTGAATCTGTCCCGATTTAATCGCTTGAATGATGAAATCGGCAGTTTGTCGCAGTAAGTCGCCCCGCGATATGGTTTGGATTGCTTGCACTGATTCTGGTAGCGAAAACAGTGCCAGTGGTTCCGTGACTAACTCTACTACTGGCGTTGCCAAATCGTCAGCCAGCGCGATCGAGGAAGGTTGGATAAATTCTATCTGACAGCGCTTTGCTAAGCCTTGCAAGTATTCGGGATCGGCTCCTAGTCCCAAACGCACGGCTCCATCGGGATTATAAGTAAACGCACCAACCGCCCCTCGGTCGAGGAGAAACTCAAACAAATCGCGGGCTATAGCTGGATAATCATCGACATCATCCGCCAGAATGTAGCGATAGCGTCGTAGTAAATGCTGCTGATAGTAGGGATCGCCTAAAAGATACTTGCTGTAGAGTTCTGTCGTGATTCCATAAGTCAAAAACCCCCTCTCCCAACACCAATTACGCCACTGTAAGATTAGGGAGTCGGTACGGAATTCGGAATTCGGAATTCGGAATTCGGAATTCCTTTTGAATTTTGAATTTTGAATTTTGAATTGCTCCTCAGCTTCCTCAGCCTTCTTCTCCCCTTGTCCCTGTTCCAGTGCTGCGAGAATAGACCCTACATCTTCAATCGCAGTGCCGCTATTTGCTGCTAACTGCAAGATATCCAGCAGGCGACGCACCCAACGAGACTCGCCGATCCCTGCTGGACGGGGAATTTCATCTAGCTGCTGTCGCCACAGGCGCGTGGCTAATTCCTGTTCGGTTTCTGGGCGCAAACGCACGGGAAACTGAGCTTTTAGTCCCAAAATCTGGAGCAGCAGGGGCCAAAATAAAGTGACTTCATCTTGAAAAAAACCTAATAAGGTTTTAGCGCGAATCGGATATTTACCATCTGTTGCTGCTGCTAATTTATCTCGTAATTCCCGCCGATTATCGTCATTTGCGGCTAAGACTAAAACTGCTGGTTCTCCTTGATGAGGATATAAGCGCTGTCGTCTCCCGGGGGACTGTTGGCGATCGCCTGCTTGCAACCACGTACAAAACTGTTCGACTAAACGAGTCGTTTTGCCGCTGCGAGTAGAACCAACCATCCAAACCGAAATAATTCGCACTAACTCTATCCTCGGAGATTTGTTAATATACCCGGTATGTTAATCAGTGACCAGTGACCAGTTATCAGTCATCAGTGACTAGCGAGCGATTGCTGATGACTAGACATCAGAATCCAACCACTAGCCACTAGCCACTAACCACTATAAACTTGACTCAAGGCTGGCGATGAGAAATTATAGTTGGACGCAAAAAATTTATGCTTTCTTACGCTCTGCCCAACAGTGGTATTTTGATACGCCAGAGCGATCGCTCGATGAAGCTTACAAAGCTGCACTTCTAATTAAGACGATCGAAGATGAGCATTTTGGTGGTCGGAAAATCTCACCAGAATTTGCCAGTTTCGGACGCAATACGATGGCGATGTTTGAGTCAGATCTGAAAAAACATCTGAAAACGATTCGCATGAGACTCGTTGAGTTTAATGCCAGTCGTACTATTTTTGGAGATCCCAATCAAACTATTACTAAATTATCTAGGCAAGATGGGATAAATTCCAACAGGGATTCTTTTGCCATACAACAGAGAAACAATCCATCATTGATTTTAGAAAAACTTAGATTTATTGATGAGATCGCATCGAGATATCAGGAAGAGCAAAAAGAAAATCTTCCTGCGATTAAGCCTCAAATTATGCAACCGGATGCAGTTTTCAATAATCGAGATCTTCAAAGTACTCCAGAAAGACTTCGCTCCAATTCTATTGAAAGTTCAGAGAAAAATAAGAAACCTAGTAGTAAAACTGAAGAGACAGGTGTATTACCTCGCTCGATCTTAAGTACCTTGAACCGACTGAAAGTAGAATTAGATCCGAGCGCTGAAGAAGAAGTTGTCAAAAATTTTCGTACTTCGCAAAGAAGAACTCTCATTTCAGTTAGATTAGTATTGTTACTTGTTATAGTTCCTTTCCTAACTTTTCAAATTTCAAAAAATCTAGTTATTGGACCGCTTGTCGATCGCTTCCGCAATCCCGAACAGGCTACGATGTTCCTCAACTATGAGATGGAAGAGAAAGCATTAGAAGAAATGCGGAAGTCTGAGGAAAGATTGAAATTTCAAAGTTTTCTAAATGGAGGTGAAGAAATCTCTCCAGGTGAAATTGAAAAAAGGTTGCAAGAGAGAGTAGCAGAAATTGCTGAGGAATTCCGTGCCGAAAGTTCTAATGCAATTAAAAATGTTTTTGCTGACTTACTTTCTGTTGGTGCTTTTATCTGGTTGCTACTCATGAGTAAGCGAGAACTCGCTGTTTTGAAAGAGTTTTTCGATCAAATTGTTTACGGTTTAAGCGATAGTGCCAAAGCATTTATTATTATTTTATTCACGGATGTATTTGTTGGATTCCACTCTCCTCATGGTTGGGAAGTGATTTTATCTAGCGTGTCCAGACACTTAGGATTACCAGAAAATCACGATTTTATCTTCTTATTTATCGCGACATTTCCCGTGATTCTCGACACGATTTTTAAGTACTGGATTTTCCGCTATCTCAACAGAATTTCTCCTTCTGCTGTAGCGACTTACCGCAATATGAACGAATAGTAGGGCAAAAATCAAAAGGCAAAAATTTGTATGGTGTATTAGATAATGCACTGAAAAGTCAAAAAAATGTAGGTAATTTTAAATGATGGAAATACATCTAAAATAGCCTGCCTCCACGGCAGGCTGATTTGTATAGCGTTATTTCATCTGAGCGAACTGACTGCCTGGGATGGCAAACTATAACTAACCACCGGAGGAATTCCTGCTAAGTCGAGAATTTGGGGGATCAAATCTTCTCGTTTCACTGCCATCATATGTACGCCGTCGCAAAGTTGACGAGCAATTTGCACTTGTTCGGCAGCAATTTTTATCCCTTCTGCTAAAGGCTCTTTGGCTTGAGCAAGGCGATCGATAATATGTTCGGGAATGTTTACGCCAGGAACGCAGCGATTGATAAATTGAGCGTTTTTAGCTGATTTTAATAAGAAGATACCTGCTAAAACTGGCTTGTTACAACCAGAGGCAATCTGCGTCATAAACTTTTCTAGGCGATCGAAATCAGTAATCAACTGACTTTGGAAAAACTGCGCCCCTGCTGCTAGTTTGCGTTCAAAGCGACTTTGCAATCCCGACCAACTTTTGCACTGCGGATCGACAGCCGCACCAACAAACAAATCTGTCGCCCCATCTGTCAAAGGCTTATCATCGCAGTCTAAACCTTGATTCATTTTGCCGATTAGTTGTAACAGCCGTACCGATTCCAGATCGAAGACACTTTTAGCATCAGTGCGATCGCCTGCTTTGACAGGATCGCCAGTTAAAGCCAAGATATTGTGAATGCCAAGGGCATGTGCGCCTAGCAAGTCAGCTTCTAAGCCAATGCGGTTGCGATCGCGACAGGCGACTTGACAAATCGGTTCGATCCCCTGCTGTGAGAGAATAACGGATGAGGCAAAAGAAGACATCCGTACTACGGCACGACTACCATCGGTGATATTGACTGCGTGTACCCGTCCTTTAAGCGCCTGCGCCATTTGTAGCATGTGGCTGGGATCGCCACCCTTGGGAGGGGCAACTTCAGCCGTAACTAAAAATTCTCTGGCTTTAACGGCTTTGCGAAATGAATTTAAACGGGTTGTATTATGCATCAGATTTCAGTTTTAGTTATTAGGTATAGGTTATAGCACTGCACCCTGAAAACCTGACTCACTCTAAAGCGGTACGGAGAAGCCCAAAGCTGTTTTAACTTTGCTCAGGGTATCGTTAGCGATCGCGGCTGCTTTTTGCTTGCCATCGCGCAATACTGACTCTAGATAGCCCTTATCTGCCATTACCTCGTTGTACTTATCTTGAATCGGTTTAAGGGCAGCGATCGTTGTTTCGGTTAGCAGTGGTTTAAATTGTCCCCAGCCCATATCTTGACACTCTGCTGCAACTTCCTGCTTGGTTTTGCCAGATAGTAGCATATAAAGAGTCAGAAGATTATTACATTCCGGTCTTTCGGGGTCATCGAATACCAAGCCGCGAATCGGATCGGTCTTACAGCGCTTAATTTTTTGTTGAATTTGGTCTGGTGTATCCAGCAAATTAATTCGACTCAACTCTGAGGGGTCTGACTTCGACATTTTTTTGGTTCCGTCTGTCAAACTCATCACCCTTGCGCCTTCTGCCCGAATTAGGGGTTCTGGTAACTTCAACACTGGGTGTTCGCGGGCAAATTGATAGTTAAATCGCGCCGCAATGTCGCGAGTAATTTCTAAATGCTGCTTTTGATCCTCTCCTACGGGGACTTTATCAGGTTGGTAGAGTAAGATATCCGATGCCATTAGTACAGGGTAGTCTAATAAGCCAACGCTAACATTCTCTCCCTGTTTTACTGCCTTCTCCTTGAACTGGATCATGTCTTCTAACCAGTTCAACGGCGTTATGCAATTAAATAGCCAAGTCAATTCGCTGTGGGCGGGAACGTGAGATTGAATGAAAATAGTGGAGTGTTTTAGATCTAGACCACAAGCTAAGTATAGAGCTGCGAGCGTGTAAGTATTAGCTGCTAGTTCCTCTGGTTTGTGTGGCACGGTAATGGCATGTAGATCTGCCACAAAGAGATAATTTTCATACTGGCTTTGTCCTTCTACCCAGTTGCGAATTGCCCCTAAGTAGTTACCTAAGTGTAGATTGCCAGTGGATTGAATTCCAGAAAGAACGCGCATCGCCATAAATTATTAACTTGAACTTGAACTGGGTGTGGAAGGGATTTTATTGGTGGTGTGGGTCTATTTACTTTAGTTTCCCATTTTCTCCCGCTCTCGGCACGCGATCGCGACTGATAGAATCGAAAAATACGCGCTTGATTCTCAAAAATGGCTAAAGTCTTCGATCGCATCACGGACGAACTACAAGCATTCATCGCTAACCAACACATCTTTTTTGTAGCGACTGCACCCATCAGTTCAACCGGGCATATTAACGTTTCACCCAAAGGTTTAGACAGCTTTCGCATTCTCTCCCCCAATCGCGTCGCTTATTTAGACTTAACGGGTAGTGGAAACGAAACATCAGCCCATTTACAAGAAAACGGGCGCATCACCTTGATGTTTTGCGCCTTTCAAGGTTCACCATCCATTCTGCGACTTTACGGCACAGGCTATACAGTATTACCAAATAACCCTGAGTGGGACAGCCTACACTCTTTATTTCCACCGACACCAGGAACACGCCAAATCGTTGTAGCGGAGATCGATCGCGTACAGACATCCTGTGGCTTTGGCGTACCACTATACGAACACCAAGGCGAACGAGATATTTTGATCGAGTGGGCGCACAAAAAAGGCGAACAGGGATTACAAGACTATCAAAAGCAAAAAAACCTTGTCAGTATCGACGGTTTACCCACACCCCTAGCAGCTAAAGAACCTTCGTAGATATATTTGCAACTACCCAGATCCCTCGCTAACCCTTTGCGCCTCTGCGCCTTTGCGCGACATGACACGTGACTTGTGAGGGCGGGTTTACAAAGCAACTCCGAATTTAGTCAATCTAGTCGATAAACCCGCCCCTACGGTCATGACGATCGCTTAAAAAACCTACAGACTACCTCACCAGGATCGCCCGATCTAAAAGGCACAACCCGATCCTTTTGAACTTTAACGCGATCGCGGCAATTATAAACCTCCGTATCCCCTTTCACACCATCTATACTGACAACAGCCCGATATTCCCAATAATTTTTGGCGCTGCGTTGAAGACTCAAAATGCAGATCTGATGTCCGTCGCGAGTCTGACAAACACTAGCAGCCGCAGGAAACGCGATCGCTAACGAAAGTAATAATATCGCAACAATAATCCTCAACCGAAACGACCTTCCACATAATCCTGAGTACGAGGATCGTTAGCATCGGAGAAGATTTTCTCCGTTTCGTCGAACTCCACCATCTGACCGATTCGGCTCTCATCCGTGCTGAAAAATGCCGTATAGTCAGATACGCGGGCGGCTTGTTGCATATTATGCGTGACGATCGCGATCGTCAGTTCTCCCCGCAAACTGTGAATTAATTCCTCAATCTTCATCGTCGAGATCGGATCGAGGGCAGATGCGGGTTCATCCATCAACAAAATTTTAGGTTTGACAGCTAGCGCCCTAGCAATACAGAGACGCTGCTGTTGTCCGCCCGATAAACCCAAAGCCGATTTTTTCAGATTATCCTTTACTTCATCCCACAAAGCCGCACCCTTGAGAGCAGATTCAACGATGTCATCCAACTGCATCCGCGACGGACGAGACTGCGCCCTTACGCCATAAGCCACGTTATCGTAAATACTCATAGGGAAAGGATTAGGCTTTTGGAATACCATACCAATCTCGCGGCGCAGGCGATTCAGGTTGACACGGCGATCGTAAATATCTTGACCGAAAAACTCTACCTGACCCTCAACTTTAACTTTGCCTTCCAGTTCGCTAATGCGGTTAAGAGCTTTAATAAAAGTCGATTTACCACAGCCAGAAGGACCGATAATTGCAGTAACGTGTCCTTGGTAAATATCCATTGTCACCCGATCGATCGCCTTCCGAGTGCCATAGAAAAAATTGAGGCTTTTCACTCGCAGCGCTGGAATTAAATTTGTTGCTACTGATTTTGTGTAATTCATGGATTGGGGAGTCGGGAGTCGGGAGTCGAGAGTCGGGGGACAAGGAGGACAAGGGAGACAAGGAGGACAAGGGAGAGCTTCTAGTCACTAGCCAACTAGCCACTAGTCACTGCCTTCTGCGGGTTGCTAGACGCGAGATAATACTAATACATAAGACCAAACCTACTAAAACTAAAGCCGCTGTCCATGCCATCTGATTTTGCCCAAGGTCGGGAGAGTTAGCGTAGTTGTAAATCAGGACGGATAGCGAGGGGGTAGGATTAAACAATCCATCAGGCCAGCTAATACTAAATAAAGCGGTAAATAGTAACGGTGCTGTTTCACCAGCGGCGCGGGCAACAGCGAGTAAAACGCCAGTGGTGATGGCGGGAATTGCGGCAGCAACGACAACGCGAAATGTTGTTTGCAGACGATTTGCACCCAAGGCGGCGGAACCCAAGCGTTGGTGATTGGGAATCAGTTTCAAAGCTTCTTCCGTTGTCAGCGCTACGATGGGCAGCATGATGACTGCCAGGGCAAAACCTCCAGCTACAGCAGAAAATTGCGTAACTTTGTTCAAGATCAAAACGCCGTAAGCAAATACGCCTGCGATAATTGAGGGGATGCCCGTGAGAATAGTAATAATAAATCGGATCGAGCTACCAATAGCTGTATTTCTACCAAATTCAGATAAGAAAATTCCTGTCAGCACTCCTACTGGAATGGCGATCGCCGAAGCAATACCTACCATCATTAAAGTACCCAAAATCGCATTACCAAAGCCATTAGGAACGTCCGTTACGCCTACGGGGGCAGGTATATTTGTAAATACAGCCCAGCTAAAATTTCGCCCACCCCTCAGCAGAATTTCGAGCAAAATCGATCCTAAAGGTAATAGAGCTAGAGCCGTTAAGATTAGAGCGATTGCAGTCATACCGCTATTAAAAACCGCTCTATAAGTAGGCAAAGGACGGCGTAATTCTGCTGCCAAAGATGGGTCTATCTTTTCTACGATTGGGCGCTCGTGCATAGCTATTGAGTCTAAAAATTAGTGCGAGTAAAGATTGAAGATAGCAGAATTGATTTACATCGTGGCGATCGCTATTTAATTTAATCAATTGTGTCGGCTAATAAATTTTACCAGAGCTACTGAAGCAATATTTACCAGTAGCGTAACTAAAAACAAAATTAATGCTAAGTACATCAACGCACCGACGTGTAATCCATCTAATGCTTCGCCAAACTCATTCGCTAGCACAGCTGGAATCGTATATGCCACATCTAACAATGAAGGGCTAATCTGTGCTGTATTTCCAATTACCATCGTCACAGCCATTGTTTCCCCTAGCGCTCGTCCGAGTGCTAGAATTGCTGCTCCAACTATACCGGAAATACCTGCTGGTAAAAGCACGCCGAAGATAGTTTCCCAACGGGTTGCACCTAAAGACATCGAACCACTGCGTAATTCTTTTGGTACGGCAAGTAGAACTTCGCGGCTAATTGCTGCCATTGTAGGCAAAATCATAATTGCCAGAATCACACCTGCACTTGACATTCCATAACCTACAGGTGGAGTGCTAAATAGGGGTATCCAAGCGAAATGGTCGTACAGCCATTGTTGGATTGGTTGCAAGAATGGAATGAGTACGAAAATGCCCCACAGACCAATAATGACGCTGGGGATAGCAGCAATCAACTCTACCATGAAAGCAATGGGCGATCGCACTGAAGCAGGTAAAATATCTTCGCTCGTAATTAAAGCTACTGCTAATCCCACGGGAACGGCAATTAACATAGCGAGTGCCGAACTGACTAGAGTGCCAAAAATGAATGGCAGCGCCCCAAATTTGAGATCTGCTACATTCCATTCTTGACTCCACAAAAAACTCAGCCCAAATTGTCGAATAGCTGGCAGGGCATTTTCAAAGATAATCAAGCTAATCCAAAAAAGCAGGGCTACCATAGCAAATGCTAAGCCATATACCAGCCAGGTAAACCCTTGGTCGAACCACGCAAATTTTCCCGAAGATGCAGTTAAATTTATCTCTGACTTAAGAGGAAACTGCTGATTGCTTTCTATCTGTGGTTCTGACATACATTATTTATTTGAAATCAACTATGTAGAGACGTTAAATGTAGCGTCTCTACATGTAACTATCTACTTCACTTCGCTTTTCACAGTCTGTACAACTTGAGTAGCAACCTTGGCGGGAATCCGCGTGTAGTTGAGTTGACCGTTAATTGCCTGACCGTCAGTCATCATCCACTCTACCATCCGTTTGACGGCATCAGCTTTACCTGGCTGTTGGTAGTTTTTGTATACCATAATCCAGGTCAGACCGACAATTGGATATCCAGAGTCAGGATTGCCAAGTAGGGAATAATTCACGCGAAAATCAGGATTGAACTTCACGCCTTCTAAAGCTTGGTCTGCTGCCTCTTGAGTTGGTGCGACAAATTCCCCTTGACTATTTTGCACTTGTGCCGTCGGAATTTTATTTTCATTAGCAAAAGCAGCCTCTACATAGCCAATGCTACCAGGAGTCCGCTGCACGATTTGAGCTACACCAGGATTGCCTTTACCTTTGAGAGGACTTCCAGGAAAAGATGGAGAACGATTAGCACCAATTCTACCTTTAAAGTAGGGACTCATAGCGCTAAGGGCGTTGGTGAAGATAAAGCTCGTACCGCTAGCATCAGCACGGACAGCAAGTCTAATAGGCTGATTTGGTAATTTTGCCCCAGGATTATCGGCAGCGATCGCCGGATCGTTCCAATTTTTAATTTGACCGGCAAAAATCTGCGGTAAGACTTTACGAGATAGTCTGAGATCGTTAACTCCAGGTGCATTGTAAACCACGGCAACAGGACCACCAGCTGTGGGGACAAACACTACGCCATTCTTGACTTTTTTCACTTCTTCATCGGTCATGGCATTATCGCTAGCGCCAAAATCAACTGAGCCAGCAATAAACTGTCTCACGCCGCCACCGCTACCAATTCCTTGATAGTTGACTTGTAGTGGTGGGTTAGCTTTACGCAATTCGCTAGCCCAGCGCTGATACAAGGGTTCTGGGAAAGTTGCGCCAGCACCGTTGAGGGTGGCAGCTTGTTGGGCAATTCCCGTTAAACCCGCTCCCAAGGTCACCGTAGCTGCGACTGCTGAAGTCGCAATAACACGCTTCAGCGTAATTCCAGATAGCAGCATATTTCTCTGAGTCTCCTCATCCACTAATAGTAGTCAATCGCACAGACAATCTTAATAATCACGCACATAGTGGATGAACTCATTATCTAAAGCTTAATAGATGGTTAATTTTAGATTAAGTAAAGTTTAAGCGACTGAGGCGTTTCAACGTTAACTATACCAATAGAACGCTAGTACCCGTAGATACGTGCAACCAAAAGCCAAATAAATACTGAGTTGTAAATTATACTAAAATAGCGTTTGATGCTAACTGACTTCATCAAGATAGAGAGTAGAAGGAAAAAAGAAAGAAGCATTGCCATTTATCAAGCTGAAACTGCATTATGCAATTTCCCTCAGCCTATATCGAAAATACTTAAATTAATTGAGCTAAAAATCTACTTCTATCTTGGGATATACATTGCCAGAAAAACGTCTAGCAAAATGTAAACAACTGTTGCAAAACTGTCAAAAATCTTTAGAAACTGTCCAGAAACCTATCAGAGCTTTAACCTAGAAAAATAAGAGATGTTAAAAGGAAATCTGCTGGAATTATGAATAACATTCAAAAGTATCGCTTTGTCTGCACTCTGACCTTTGGGGATATTTACGGTCAGATTATTGTCTGGTTGATCACTATCACTGTTAGTTTGGCTGCGGCAATGGCAATGATGGGTGCAAGAAAACCAATCTACGCCTTAGCGACTGTAGGACTGATTGTATTACTTTCTTTACCTTTCCTACTGTTTGCCTTCGTCACAACCCTGCTCAATCATATCGAACTTACAGCAACAGAACCAGGCACAAAAACTGAACCTATTCCTGGTAACGTTTCGCAGCAACAACCAGCACAAGCAGCTAGTTAGGGATGAGGGGCGAGAGAGAAGACAAAGGGGACAAGGGAGATAGGGAGGACAAAAAAGCAACTCCAATCCAAAATATAAAATAATTTTCTCACTCCTCACTCCTCACTCCTCACTCCTTCTTAAGCCACTATAGAGCTAGAGAACACTTTTTTAGCAAATAATGTAATTAAATGCTAGAACACGATGTCATTATTGTTGGCGGCGGACTGGCTGGCTGTCGTGCCGCAGTAGAAATTGCCCGCCTCGATCCGAGTTTGAATGTGGCTGTAGTGGCGAAAACTCACCCGATCCGCTCTCATTCTGTCGCCGCTCAAGGAGGAATTGCTGCAACGCTGAAGAATGTGGATGATAAGGATAATTGGGAAGCTCACGCCTTCGATACTGTGAAAGGTTCCGACTATCTAGCCGATCAAGATGCAGTGGAGTTGCTAGCCCGTGAAGCCCCCGATGTGGTGATAGACCTAGAACATATGGGGGTGTTATTTTCTCGCTTGCCTGACGGGCGCATCGCCCAAAGAGCCTTCGGCGGACACTCCCACAATCGTACCTGCTATGCCGCAGATAAGACCGGACACGCTATTTTGCACGAACTCGTTAATAATTTACGACGATACGGCGTACAGGTTTATGAAGAATGGTACGTGATGCGTCTGATTTTGGAGGACGGTCAAGCTAAGGGCGTGATGATGTACCGCATTCTCGACGGACACATCGAAGTCGTACGCGCCAAAGCGGTGATGTTTGCTACGGGCGGTTACGGTCGAGTCTACAACACGACTTCTAATGACTATGCTTCGACGGGCGATGGATTGGCGATGGCGGCGATCGCGGGTCTGCCTTTAGAAGATATGGAATTCGTCCAATTTCACCCCACGGGATTGTATCCAGTAGGCGTATTGATCTCGGAAGCCGTGCGGGGGGAAGGAGCGTATTTAATTAATGCCGAGGGAGAGCGTTTTATGGCAACATACGCCCCCTCGCGGATGGAATTAGCGCCACGAGATATTACATCTAGAGCGATCGCCTATGAAATTCGTGCCGGACGCGGGGTTCATCCCGATGGTAGGGCGGGTGGTCCCTGCGTGTATCTTGACTTGCGGCACATGGGCAGAGAAAAAATTATGAGCCGCGTCCCTTTTTGCTGGGAAGAAGCTCATCGACTCGTAGGAGTTGATGCCGTCCATCAGCCGATGCCTGTGCGTCCCACAGTCCACTATTCTATGGGTGGGATACCCGTAAATACAGACGGACAGGTGCGCCGGAGTGCCGAACAGTTAGTAGAAGGATTCTTTGCGGCTGGGGAATGCGCTTGTGTCTCCGTTCACGGTGCTAATCGTTTGGGGAGTAACTCTTTGTTGGAGTGCGTAGTCTACGGACGGCGTACTGGAGCTGCGATCGCGCAATACGTCCAAAATCGTAAATTACCGGATATCCAAGAGCAACGCTATATTAACGAGGCAAAACAGCAGATTCAAGCCTTGTTAGAACAGCCAGGAAAGTACCGGATCGAGCAAGTTCGTACGGCTTTTCAAGATGCTATGACGCAGCACTGCGGCGTATTTCGGACGGAAAGCTTGATGCAAGAAGGCTTACAACAATTGCAACAACTGCAACAGCAATCCGCGCAAATATATCTAGATGATAAAGGCAGTTGTTGGAATACGGAAATTATTGAAGCCTTAGAATTGGGAAGTTTAATTGTCGTCGGACAACTCATTTTAAATTCAGCCCTCAACCGTCAAGAAAGCCGTGGCGCTCACTTCCGCGAAGATTTTCCGCAACGGGACGACAGTAATTTCCTCAAGCACACCCTCTCGTATTATTCTCCTGCTGGTATCGATCTGCAATACAAACCCGTCGCAATTACTATGTTTGAGCCACAAGAACGGAAATATTAGGGATCGGTGTTTGACGATGCATCTCAGCAATGATATTGTGATGGTTAAATAATGAAGGGGAGTAGCTACTGGCAATAACTAGCCAGATACCTGAATCAACACACTGGCTTGTAGCCTGGTTCAGGTGACAATTAAGCGTCAAACAAATGACAAAGACGCTCAGTTGTCAGTGAGACCTTCACTAAGTTCACAGAGGAAGATTGTGAGCTTGGTGAGGTCTTTTGTAACTCGTCAAGCTCGCAAGCTCAAGTTAGTCAGCTACAAAGGAGCTTGAGAGAGTGCTAGCAGCCTTCATTGCCAGTTTTTTACTGATTGCGGTATCAGAATTAGGAGATAAAACTTTTTTCATCGCGGCTATTTTGGCGATGCGCCATTCGCGACGGCTGGTATTTGCTGGTGCAGTGTCCGCTTTGGCAGCGATGACAATACTTTCTGTTTTAGTGGGACAAGTTGCGGCTTTGTTGCCTAAAACATACATTCAATATGCAGAAATTGCCTTGTTTCTTGGTTTTGGTTTGAAGTTGCTTTACGAAGCAAGTAGAATGCCAGCTAGTTCTTGCGATACAGAAATTATTCAAGAGGCAAAAACTGCGATTGAGAAAGCAGAATTTAATTTACCGAAAACTCAAAATGCCGGAGCAATTATTGCTGAGGCTTTCACGCTAACTTTTTTATCAGAATGGGGCGATCGCACTCAAATTGCAACTATTGCTTTAGCAACTCGATACCCAGTTGTAGGCGTGACTATTGGAGCAATTTTAGGTCATGCTTTGTGTGCGGCGCTTGCAGTTGTTTGCGGACGCATGTTAGCCGGACGTATCTCCGAGCGCAAGTTAACTATTGCCGGAGGAGTTCTATTTATTATCTTTGGTATTATGGCAGCGGTTGAAGCAGCATGAGTCAGATTTTATTCTATTAACCAGCCAAATAAGTTTCCTATAGTTAGTTGAACTTCTTGTGCAAAAGATGGAACAGGAATCTGTTGTTCTGGTTCATCAAATACTTCTGGTTGTTGGTTGGGAAGATAAACAAAGACAGTTTGTTCTTCTGGATCGATTAACCAACCCATTTGAGTTTCATATTTGAGGCAGTGTAGGATATTTTTAGTAACTTTTGTTTGGCTTTGGTCGGGTGAGAGAATTTCAATTGTCCAATCTGGAGCAATTGAAAAGATATTAGCAACTCCGCCATTTTCCTTACGTGGAATTCGTTTCCAAGTAAACACAGATACATCTGGTACAGTTGAACGTCCACCAAAGGTACAGCGAAGCTCTGTAAAAGCTCGTGCAATGCGCTGCGGTCTTAGAATTGCATTGACTGTTGCTGGCAACTCTGTTTGAATAGCGCTATGTTCTCCTTGAGGCATTGGTTTTTGAATAATTTCACCATTAATATACTCGCTAGCAGGTTTCGTTTCTGGTAACTTTAGAAACTCTTCCAATGTTAAAGATTTAGGTGATATTTGTATCATGAGTCGTTACCTCAAAGATAGTTTCGGTAGCTTTATTTTCCATACTAAGTCATTTGCTGAAGAATGTGACTTACAGCATATTGACCCAGTTGTACTACAGGTTATTCAGCTCTGAGTCTATATTTTCTAGTCTGAGAAAGCAGCCTGAAAAATGTGTAGCTGCTAATAGAATTCGCTTTAGTTAAAAAGGCGTGAGTTTTACCACTTGTAAATTTAATGCAATCTTTACCAAAAACTACTAACTCCTCTCAATCGCCTTACCTAATCCGCCAATTTTTCAGCTCGCTTAGATAGAGAATTTTCTATCTAAGTTATAAGGATTAACATTAGTGTCAGTAAGATTACGTAAGTCTCTATCCAAGTCATTAGGAATTTGGACATTTCTTCTCATATTGCTGTTGCAAAAAGCTTTTCCTCAAGCTGCATTTGCATTCTCTTCAGTCGATGCTTGTGCAGCTCAACCTACTTGTGCGGCAGCTCTCGGTTCGGAAGTATCTTCTGCTGTTGCTGCACCTACGACCACTGGTGTCAGCACAGCGGTTACTGCTACTAGTAGCGGCGGGGGTATTCCTCCTGTAGTGGTTCAAGCTGCGGCTGGGGTTGTGGTTGCTGGGACAACATTTGTGGCAACACAACAACCAGTTGCAGACGATACAGGTACAATCTCCTGGTATTACTGGAGTTACGAGCTGAATCAGGCAGCACAGGAGTTAGCCAAGCAAAGATTCTGCGCTACCTATCCAACTGATTATGTTTGTACGCCTTTTACTGGTGGGCAATCTCCGGTTTATTATTACGTTTATGCGGTAAGAAATGGCGTTGAATACGTTTTGCATTGGACGGATCAATACGATAGTCCACTTCCGGTACTAGGACCAATTACAAATATCATTCCTAACGGTAGCTGGGGAAGGTACGGTCAGACTTACGGACATGAATATTTGGTTTACGATGCCAATGGCAACCTTGTAGGCAATAAACCTTTAATAAGTAAGGAATATACGTTTGAATTAATTGGGACAGTCCCCAATCCACTAACAATTGTTCGCCGCGTTGACGGACTACCGGATACAAATGGCAATCCACCTCCGCTACCTTGGAAAGATTGGACGCAAGAAAAGCGAAGTCTGGCAGTAAGTTTACTCACAGCGGCTGACTGGCAAGCATTGTCAGGCGCTATGACTAAAGGAGGTGACGCGAAGCCAGGAGATACGATTAGTGGTGCAGACAGGTACATCATTCCAGGGCAAGAAGCAGACGACCCAAATACTCCTCAAGACGATCGCCTCCCCAAAACCATCCCAGCACCAACATTCACCGTTCCCACTCCCGCACCATTTGTTCCTCCTACCAATCCCTTACCTGACCCATCGCCATCACCCGATCCTTCACCCAGTCCCTCACCTAGTCCAGCTTTACCACCACAAGGCAACAGCGACCTACCCAGCACACCAGATGCATCTCCTGGTGATTCATCACAGCCGCCTAATAGTGAACCAGCGCCAGCAGAAGAAAATACTTCGAGTAAGCCGAACTCAGCGCAATACAAAAAGCTCACCAAAGCTGAAATTGAGAGGTTACAGGCAGGAGGAGAAGATATACATGAGCTTAAGGGTAAGAGGAATGCATCTAAAAGGGATTTGTACAAGGATAGGGAGGGAAATATTTATGTTATGCCAAAGGGTGGTAGAGGAGCGGGTGAACCCACAGGTTTAAACATTAATGACTTTTAAAATATTAGGAGCTTGAGCATGACATCATCTAAAATTTCTGTATCTTTCACAATACTAGGCACGGATAGTAATTCTGAAGACCTCGATCCTGATAAGATTACTGCTATTGTGGGTATACAACCAACAAAAATGTGGAAGGTTGGTGACTTAGTTAGTAAGAGATCCACATTGCGCCACAAACAAAATGGTTGGAGTTTCAAATCTAAACTCGAAGAGTCAGCTACTTTGGAAGACCACATTAGTTATATTTTTGAACAACTGAAACCCAACTGGCAAAATCTAGTAGAAATATGCACTCATTACTATACTGAGATTGAGTGTGCGATCTATTTTTACGAAGATGACATACCAGCTATTCACTTTGAGCGACAGTCTCTCAAACTTATCTCTGAGTTAAATGCTGAGATTGATATTGATATCTACGATCTATCTGAATCTTAGAAAATGTAACTTATAGCCGATTAATAGAAAAGGTGGGCAAGACCCACCTTTTTTTGCCAACTCTAAATTGCCAGATTTAATTACTTTCTCATTATAATTTCAGCTCTTGAGTAAGACGACCCCAATACCCCACAAAGCGATCGCCTCCCCAAAACAATCTCCGCACTAACACCTTTTATTTTACTTATTCTGAATAGCAAAACTTCAGCATTGAAAGAGTTACCAGACTAAGTTATCTGTTGAAGAACCTGCTTTGCGGCGTGTTGACCCGATCGCACTGCTCCATCCATATAATTAATCCAACGTCTAGAACGCTCTGTTCCTGCCCAATAAATTCTACCTACAGGTTCGTTTAGTGCTGCTCCTGCTTGCGTCAACAATCCAGGTGGTAAAGCTGCTACACAACCACTCGTCCACGATTGTTGAGTGTAATCAATTTCAAAATATTCTTCTGGTGTAGCGGCTGCATTACCAAACATATCTGTAACAGTTTGAATCGCAAATTTGCGCCGTTCTACTTCACTTAAATTAGAATATTTTGGATCGAAAAAACCAATTAATAAACCATAACTTTCATCAGCCGGAGAAACGTCAAAAACCTCTGCTTCAGTATCCATACTGTAGTAATGTCCGCTAGCTGCTTTTCCCCACCACAACGGACGCGAATAGAGACAGAAAAACTTGATCCAGCTCATCTGCTGCCATCCCGATATTAATTGCTGATGAATTGCTGGTAAAGGCGGATCGAAGTTTATTTTCCCTGCATCTTTAGGCATCATTGCCACGATCGCGTAGTCTGCTTGGATGACTCCCTTTTCTGTCACCAAACATACCCGATCGCTATGCGAAATTTCTCGTACTCTTGTATTCAACCACACGCGATCGCCTAAATGCTCGGCGATTTTTAACGTCAGGCTGTGGGAACCACCCACGAGGCGATAATCTTCGGCTGTCTCGCGTAAGTCAAAAAATCCTGCATTCGCCATGAAGTAAAGAACGAACAGCATTGATACTTGATGCGGATCGCTTGCGATTCCTTGACGAATACTACCCGCCATCCAAGCTCTTGCTTCTATTGTCTCCGTATGGCGATCGATCCACTCTCCCGTAGAGATAGAATCCAAAGTCTCAGCATTAGGTGTTTTCCAGGGTGCGTCTAGCAGCACAGTCTGGCTGAGTTGCTCGAATTTTGCCATCACCTGAGCAAAATCTTTTTGTGCTGGCGTGGCGGACTCGCTAGGGTTGTCTTCGTGCGTTGTCCAGATTCGCTGATAGCCGTAAATCGTGGCTCCATCAACTTTACCTTTTTTGGTGGCGACTCCTAATTGTTTTGCTAAGTCGAGAACGGCTGTTTGCGTGCGTCCTACCCAAGTACCACCCATTTCTAGATATCCAATTTTAGGATGGAATTGGTTAAACGTGCGTCCGCCAATGCGATCGTTTGCTTCCAAAACCACGAGTGAATCAATTCCTGCTTTATACAATTCCCAAGCTGCACTCATACCGGAGAGTCCACCGCCGACAATAGCAACAGATACTTGAGTGTTTTGGCGATCGCCTATCATATTTCTACAGCTATTGATTGAAATTCTGCCTCAGACTCTACCACTCTGGATAGATTTTGGCAGTATCGAACCTATTTGATTCTTCGATCTGTGCGATTCTTGCATAGGATCGAGACTGAATCTACTATATCGTCAGTAACAGGATAGTTAATTTGGGGGCGATCGTGAGTTTCAAGAAGATTTTTGTTGCCGTTGATGGCTCAGCTCAAGCATCTGTGGTATTCGAGCAGGCTGTAGAATTAGCTACAAAAGATCTAGCAAACTTGATGGTGTTTCACGGCGTTGAGTTGGGAGCAAGAATGAATTATCCATCTCAAATTGAAGCTAAAACGGAAGAAGGACAAGATGTTTTGCAAGTTTATCGGGAGAAAACGAAAGATTTAGGAATTTCAGTTGAGTTTAATTGTCGGGTGGGAAATCCAGGTTCGACAATTTGCGACGCAGCAAAAGAGTGGGGTGCAGATTTAATTGTTTTGGGGCGTAGGGGGTATAAAGGGATTACAGAAGTGTTATTAGGTAGCGTCAGCAATCATGTTGTTCGTAACGCTCATTGTTCGGTACTGGTAATTCAAGGAGATGTAAGTGGTTAAGAATGTCTAAATTTTTTGCTAGGAAGCAAGAGAGCTGATTTAATATCGCGCAAAGACGCATACGCGCAGCGTTCTCGTAGAGTAGACGCGAAGATTAAGAGCGCAAAGATCTCTTTGAAAGTAGCTAAGATTTGTTGACAAAGAGCGGCTTCATAAAGCTTCATGACAATTCTGGCACTTGGCGATTAAAATCGCAGCTACACAGGCAAAACCCGCCTGCGCGGGTTAATGAATTAGTTAATCAATTATGAGATTCTCTTAAAAGTCTGCGTAGGCAGACTTAGTTTGTGTAGCGGCAAATTTCATTCGCTCAAATTTATCGCGTTACCTCGACTCAACTCTTGCATCGAGGGTTTTGGCAATGCGATCGCGGGTTTCTGCTAAATGTGCTTTCGTATATTCATCTAATGTGCCAGAACGAGCAACTGCTCGATCCAATTTATCGCGTAAATGCCGCAAGTTGTACCATGCAAGCGTTCGTGCATCCTCAGGAACGTTAGATTTGCGTAACATCATATCTGTCATGATTTTCAGGTGTTCCCGTTGGACGGCTCGTCGCAAACTGGAAATATTTGTTGGTGTTTTGTCTGGATTTAAAATCTCCATCCAGATATCATTTTGTAAGGTGGTAAATAATTCTGGTAGAGTGAGGGCTTGTTTTGGCTGACTCTTGAGTTCGATGTCGCGTAAGCGGGAAAGGCGATCGCCTGAGAGTAGATCTCGTAACACTAAACTTTGCAGCGCGTAAATACTATCGTGGATCGGGTAATCGAGGCGGTTCATCACGGCTTGTTCTCCCCAATGCATCCAGCGAGAGGGTGCGAGTTTATTCAAGAGTTCTGGCGGAAAATTAAATGCATCTGGGGCAAATACGTATTTCTCCAGCACTGCTAAAGCCTGTCGCTGTTTTGCTACAGGTACGGGAACGAATGGTAATCTGCCGTTATCAGCGCTAGCGTGGTCGCGGTAAAATGACTGTCCGCCAATATATTTAGTGGCGTAGTAGGTATGACGCAAGTAGTGTAAGAAAATGCGATCGAATAGTTCGCTTAAATCGCTGTAACTCTCACCTGAAGTTGGATAGCGCCGATTCAATTTTTTCCACATTGCCCGCGCTATATCTAATTGTCCTTGAGAATAGCCCAAGACATCGCTACTGTAGTCCCAAGCATTGACATCGGGGTCGAGATCGAACCGATCCTCATCTGTAGCATAAGCTAAATCTGGACGCGAGGAGCGATCGCCAATTTGGTCTAAAAATCGTCTTTCTGCTAAGGGATGGGCTGCTGTTGTGGGCGTGTAACCGTATTCAATCGCCCACTCATCGTAGGAACCGATGCTGTCAGGGAAAAAGTCGCCCTGTTCGCGCTCGGGTGGAGCCAAATTCGGGGGAAGATAGTCCATAACTGAAGTTGTCAAACCGCGATCGCGAGTTATTTTGGTAGCATTTAACTCATTTGGTGGAAGTTGGGTACTACCGCGAAAATTGTGCCGCAAACCGAGTGTATGCCCGACTTCATGAGCGATAATCAGCCGCAAATATTGATGAATGTATTGCTGCATTTTGTCGCTGTTAGGCGTGGTATTTTGAAACAGCGTGAGTGCCAAAGAACCAAAATCAAATTGGTTTGCTGCTTCCATGCCATAACAGAGGTCGTATTCTGTTGCGAGTTTTGATAAATGGGAGTTGGTAATTGGTAATTGGTAATTGGTAATTGGTTGTTCTCCCCCTTGTCTCCCGAAGCCTTGTCCAAAACCAGAATTACAAACGCTGCGATCGTTTATCATTTGAGATAATACCGATGTTGGCTGCGATCGGCTATCTTGCACCATACGACGGTATTCTTGCTTCAGCACGCGCACGAAACTGGCATCTACTAAAATATCTGCATCTAAGATTTCCCCAGTTAGGGGGTTAACCCGCGAAGGACCAAGGGCGAAAAAGCCATCAACTGTGTTAATCCAGCGAATTACGTTGTAACGCACGTCCGCAGGATCCCATTTAGCATCATCAGGCATTTGTCGCACTTCGATCGCATTGATAAATCCTGCTTTTTCAAAGGCTTTGTTCCACATTAATATCCCTTCTTTGACCGCATCCCGATATTCCAGTGGAACGGCATTTTCAATCCAAAATACGATTGGTTTTTTGGGCGGTGATAGTTTGGCGTTAGGATTTTGCTTTTCTAATTGCCAACGGTTAATGTAGCGAACAAACGGTTCTTTACGGTCTTCAATCGCAAAATCTTGATAGGCAGTGATAAAATAACCGATGCGATCGTCAGCTAAGCGAGGCTTGTAGGTTGAATTAGCCGATAATTCAGATAGACTGTAGCGAATGCGTAAAGTTAGGGCGCGGCTGTCTGGCAGCGTCATCAAATTTGGCGTGGCACTACTCTTAGCACCCCCATAGGAAAAGCCATAAACTGACTCAATTTCCATGTTGAGGGGAAAAGCTTTAGTCGAGCCAAAATAAGATTTATTTTCATCTAATTGATAGGTCGTTCCTAACTGAGTGGAAAGCGATGCTGCTAGTCCTGGTAAATCTTTTAATAGAAGATCGCCTAAGTCAATTAAAATAGATTTACGTTGAGGATGAATGCTTTTGATTGGAATTGAATAAAGCACGGAATCGCTAAACGATCGCGTCAAAGATCGCGTTTGCGGCGAACCAGGAGTAACGCGAAAATTAACGTTACGCACGACGAAATGAATATTATTGTTGACTCGCTGAAAATAAAATAAGAAATCTTGTAGAGGCATTCCGCTATAAATACCTCGCTCTCCAATTCCTGCTTCCATTGTCATTGTACTAAGGAAGTTTTTATTGAATTGCTGCGGTTGAATTTCTAGATAAATTTTGCCTGTATCCTTCTGGCGATAAAGAGTGAATAATCCTTTGATAGCACTACTATTTTTTGTAACTTCGTTAAATGCTTTCAGCTCTGACGGTTTGGGATTTTTTGCTGTTACCTGCTGATTAGATTCTTGAGCTAGCAACAGCGTTGATTGTTGATGATCTTGCCGCTGATTATTAGCCAGCCACAGATAAGATTGTAATTCCGGCTGCTGGCTGTTATTTTTAATCACCCAGACTTTAGATTCTGGTAGCGAGATTGGGGTAATGTTAGGGGCGCACAGCTGTGCGCCCCTACAAGTCTCGTCACTGGTAACTGATAACTGATTGGAAGCTGACGCAGGAAGCCGCGCACCAACAAAAAAGATTGTAAATAACGCGCTGTGCAAGAGAAAAACACGAGCAGACAGACTTTTCATTTCTCATATCCCTAGCAATGATGCCTAGTTATTGCTAATTCAAGCAGCTTAATCGGTTAAAGCTGATGACCAAGCACTCAGTTACGTCATGCATCCGATTGCTTGCTAAAACGATTTACAGCCACCCACTGTTAATAGAGTTCCCAGAAATATTCTTCAATGCGCGGCTCTATCTATTTTTGTAGCGAAACTAGGAAGAAAACTAGGCAGTTATTTATACAATTCAACACATTAGATGAATTCTAGTAGGGGCGCACACCTGTGCGTTCCTACAAATCCTTACCTTGAGGCAAAATCAGCATGGCATCGCCAAAGGAATAGAAACGATATTGTTGGGCGATCGCTTCTTGATACAATGCCAGCAATCGTTCTCTGCCAATTGCCGCACTGACAAGCATCATTAGACTAGAACGGGGCAGATGGAAATTAGTAATTAACCCATCGACTACCCGCCATTGATAACCAGGGTAAATAAACAAATTTGTCTTACCGCAAAATGGCTGTAGTTCTCCCGATGCAGTAGCACCCTCTAAAGCCCTTACCGTTGTCGTTCCGACAGCAATAATTCTGCCTCCTCGCGATCGCGTAGCGCGAATTTGTTCTACAGTAGCAGCTGGAACTTCGATCCACTCTCCATGCATTTGATGCGTTTTTACGTCTGCCACTTCTACCGGACGAAACGTTCCTACGCCAACATGTAAAGTGACAAATGCTTGTTCTATACCGTTTTCTTGCAGGCGTTTGAGTAATTCTGGTGTAAAGTGTAGCCCTGCTGTCGGTGCTGCTGCCGACCCTGGTTTTTCAGCGTAAACTGTTTGATATTGCTCTGATTCCGCCTGAGAATCGGTAATATAGGGTGGCAAAGGTACGTGACCGAATTTATCTAATAATTGAATGACAGATAAACCTTCTGGTAGGTCAAACTGTATCACCCGTCCGCCTGTCTCTTCGTCTGTTTCTAGTACTGTAGCAGTGAGGGAGCAGGGAATATAGGAGTTTTGACTTTTAGCTTTTGACTTTTGACTTTTGACTTCCCGCTCAAAAAATACAATCCTCGCCCCAGGTGCTAAACGCCTCCCTGGTTTAACCAAAGCTAACCATACATTCGGCTGGCGTTCTTCCAATAACAAGACTTCCACAGCTGCACCGCTAGGTTTTTGTCCGTAGAGACGGGCGGGAATTACTCGCGTATCGTTCATAACCAGCAAATCGTCTTTTTGAAGAAATTCTGGTAAATCGCGAAAAATTTGATGGGCGTGACTATCGAGATTTACTACTAACAGGCGAGAACTATCTCTAGGAGAAACTGGATTTTGAGCGATCTGTTCTGCTGGTAATTCGTAATCGTAACTCGATAAAGAGTAATCTAATTCAGATCTAGCAGAAGATGTCAAGTCAAAATTAGGTGATTTTACGGAATTCAATGCAGACACTGCATCTTTAAATTGATTGATATGCATTTTTTGTGAGAGTGACGTTCGGTATTTTAACGGATTTTAAGTAA
The DNA here is from genome assembly GCF_014696895.1 of Chroococcidiopsis sp. [FACHB-1243]. Lineage (NCBI taxonomy): Bacteria > Bacillati > Cyanobacteriota > Cyanophyceae > Chroococcidiopsidales > Chroococcidiopsidaceae > Chroococcidiopsis > Chroococcidiopsis sp. [FACHB-1243]. The sequence goes on from NZ_JACJQX010000020.1 coordinate 112,560, forward strand.
GATTTTGAGTTGATGCGATCGCATGGGTATTTGGGTGAATCTACCCAGGTGGAGTGGGTGTTTGACGCTAGTATCGTCGCGGTCAATTCGCAAAAATATAAATGTAGGAATAGCTTGTTTCCCCAGCAAGGATATGGAATACCTTTACTATCTTGCCAACGCCAGCCTCACATTGAGGATCGTTGAGCATTTGCATGGCAGACCCCAGATGCCCTTGAGTTTCATTACCGTAATTCATCAAATTGATGGCTGGGTTGTGAAGGTGAAAATGAAATCTCCTCTCAACTCTCAACAAGATGGTGATTTCCGCGCTTTTTTAAATGAATTGGGAATTCCCTACGAAGCACCGATCCGCGTCAGAATGGCGTTATGGAGTTTGGAAGCCGGACAATCTCCGGTAGACGTGATGCGCCGCTATCAAGTCGCAATTGTCTCTCACGGCAACCCAGAACGGGAAGAAATAGAAACATTTCGGCAACAATTTGTCAAGGGTTTGGGTTATTGTCCCGAAACTTTGGCTTAAATCGGCAGCAACAGAATTGCAGGCTGAAATTGAAGCCTGAAATTGAGATAGGGCGATCGCATCAATCAAAAGCAGCGGATAAGTATTCTTGTAGCACGAGTTGATAACCACCGACTATGACTGCTTGTCCCAACTGCACTGACAAAGACGATAAGTCAGGGGAAATGTCAAGTGTAGGCGATGTCTGTCTCAATCGAGCCAACGATAATTTACGATGTTGGACTAGCGCCACATCAAAGCGGCATTGGTAGGTAGCTAAATTTGGAGAGACGCTCAAAAAGTACTCCGCAGCTTGCCAAAGCTGTATTTGTTTTTGCGGTGTAATCGCCAACAAACCACCTGCATCCCAGTTATTTTGCTTGCGGGTTTTGACTTCAATAAAGGCTAAGAGGGGAGTCGGGAGTCGGGAGTTGGGAGTCGGGAATGGGTGGTGCGCGATCGTGTCCCCCTTGTCCCCCTTGTCTCCCTTGTCCCCCTTGTCCCTCTCACGTACATCCAACTTCGCAACCAAATCCAACTCTCCCCAAGGACAGCGCCAACGACGGTGCAGGATTTCCCAACCGGAAGATTGCAGCCACCGAGCGACGAGATCTTCTCCAAGTACGCCAATGTCGGGATAATGAAAGGCAGGATGGTTTGCCATGAGCTGAAAGATTATGAATTCTGGGCTAGGAAATCGAATTTGGAAATCTATATTCGCTGTTGTACTGGGGGGTGCGATCGCATTTTCAGTACTTCTTGCTATTGTTCCCCCTGCTGTAGCACTGGATTACAACAAAGAAAGTTTGATTGAGACAGATTTTTCTGGGCGCGACTTGACGGACTCTAGCTTCAGCCACGCCAATTTGCGTAGTAGCAACTTCAGTCACTCTAATTTAGAAGGAGTTAGTTTGTTTGCTGCTAATTTAGATTCGGCAAATTTTGAGGGGGCGAATTTGGCAAGCGCCACTCTAGACTCGGCACGATTAACTAGAGCCAATTTAAAGGATGCTATTTTAGAAGGCGCATTTGCGGCAAATACCAAATTTGATGGTGCTGTAATTGATGGAGCCGATTTCACAGATGTTTTGATGCGCCGCGACGTGCAAGATAAATTGTGTCAAGTTGCTAAAGGTGTTAACCCAACTACAGGACGCGCTACCCGCGATACTCTATTCTGTCCGTAAGCGATCGCAATCTTTATCGCAATCTTTTACGATGAAGCTTGTCGTGTCATTTCACGAGGACTAATAGATGATTCGTGCCTACGCAGCTTTAGAAAAAGGTGGAGAACTTAAGCCTTTCGAGTACGATCCAAAACCGCTCGGTAGTGAAGATGTAGAGATTGACGTAGAATACTGCGGGATTTGCCATAGCGACTTGAGTATGCTTCATAATGACTGGGGCATGACGCAATACCCCTTTGTCCCAGGACACGAAGTTGTAGGCAAGATCGCAGATGTTGGTAGTGCGGTAAAAAAACTCCAAGTCGGGCAGCGTGTCGGATTGGGATGGTATTCGCGATCGTGCATGACTTGCGAGTGGTGTATGTCTGGCAATCACAACCTTTGTGCTACGGCAGAAGGTACAATTGTCGGTCGCTATGGTGGCTTTGCTGACAAGGTGCGCGCCCACGAAGCTTGGGTTGCTCCCCTACCCGATGCCATGCAGCCAGTGTCAGCCGGACCCTTATTTTGTGGCGGAATTACGGTTTTTAACCCGATCGTCCAATTTGATGTTAAGCCTACCGATCGCGTTGGAGTCATTGGTATTGGCGGCTTGGGACACATGGCATTGAGATTTCTTCATGCTTGGGGCTGCGATGTCAGTGCCTTTTCCAGCAGCGCCGATAAGGAACCAGAAGCAAGGGAAATGGGTGCTAACCACTTCATCAACTCCCGCGATCCAAATGCGCTCAAATCTGTAGAAGGCTCTTTTGACTTGATTCTTTCTACTGTCAATGCCGATTTAGACTGGAGTACCTATATTGCTTGTTTGCGTCCTAAAGGACGATTGCATTTTGTGGGTGTGGTTCCTAACCCTATTTCTACGGAAATTTTTCCCTTAATTATGGCTCAGCGATCGATCTCTGGCAGTCCCTTAGGTAGTCCGGCTACTGTCACCCAAATGCTAGACTTTGCCACCCGCCATCAGATCGAACCCATAATTGAAACCTTTAGTTTTGACCAAGTGAACGAGGCATTGGAACACCTACGTAGCGGTAAGGCAAGGTATCGGATCGTGTTGAAACACTAGTAGGGGCGGGTTTACCAACAATATTTAATTCTTAATGAGGTATTCATAAACCTGTCCTCGCGAGAACGTGGTTATTCAAACGGATCTGACAACTGATGCCACACGTTCTGTAAGGGCGCACAGCTGTGCGCCCTTACCTGAATTACCATCAGTTAAATGTAGAGTGGGCATCACCCACCTAGATCAAATCTGCCAGCGTAAATTGTCGCTGTTTGTCCAATTCCAACAGCCGTTGCTGGGCTTGCCGTAACGACTCAAAATATGACTGAGATTGTTCTGGTGCAGTTACTTCGTCGGTTTGTTCCCACAATTGAAGAAATTGACGGTAGCGTTTTTCGCACTGCACCCGTTCCATACAAGCTGTAGCCGCTTGAATCACCTGGGCAAAGCGCGATAATTCGATTTGTGTCTTTTCATCTAAGTGAAATAGACGCGCGATCGCCTTTGTTTCACCTTCATACTCCATACACTCTACTTGTAGCCGCGAAATTAAATCTGACGATTGAGCAGATGTTACGTGTAACGTCTCTACATTTGCCAAAATCTGCTGCCAGAGAAAAGTGTGGTGGGGTAGATCGAATTGTAAATCTCGTTCCTGTAAGGCTTCCGTGACGATTTGACGGTATTCTGGATGGTGCAGGTAAATTCGCAACAAAATTGCTTCTGCCTGCTCCAGTAAAGCGCGATCGCCTGCTACAGGTAAGTTAGAATTGCTAGCTTGCTGCTGTTTTCTCGGTGGTGCTGGCTTGCGATAACTATTTGGCGCAACTCGATCTAATAAATTTTCAATCCACAACGGTACGAGTCTGGCATCACCTAAACTTAAAATTTCGGCACAACGATGAATGTAATGCTGGCGTTGATTGCTGTCGCTTATTTGCTGTAACAACTTCACCATACTTACCGTGACTTGTTGTGCTTCCGGTGCTTGCTTTAAATCTCGGTTTGCTACTAGTTGTTGGATCTGCCAATCGAGCCATAGCGGGGCGTTTTGTAAAAGTTCGCGGTAATGTTCTGGACTATGAGTGTGAAGATATTCATCTGCATCTTTGCCATCTGGTAAGTTGAGAATGCGTAAATTGACTTCGCCTTGATAGGCAAGATTAGCGATCGCTCCTATGGCTCTTTCTGTAGCTTGCATTCCTGCCGCATCGGCATCAAAATTAAGAATAAGTTGTTTTGATTCGCTATAACGCAAACAAGCTCGGACTTGTTCGATACTCAAAGCCGTTCCCAACGAGGCGACAGAGTGAGTAATTCCGGCAGCGTGAAGGGCGATCGCATCGAAATATCCTTCTACTACTACCACCCGATCTTGTTTGGCAATCTCGTTTTTGGCTTTGTCTAAACAAAATAAAGTTCTACCCTTATTAAAAATATCCGTCTCAGGAGAATTAAGATATTTCGGTTGTTCGTCGCCTAAACTTCTGCCCCCAAAACCGATAAATCGTCCTTGCGGATCGCAGATCGGAATAATAATGCGATCGCGAAAATAATCGTAATACCCGTCTCCTGACTGTCGCCGCCGGATCAATCCCGCCTGTTCTACTATTTGCACGGGATATCGTTTTTGTTCTATCAAATAACTGTATAGAGTTTCCCATCCCGCAGGCGCGTATCCTAACTTAAATTGCTGAATTGTTTCTGAGTTAAACTGTCGTTTTTGTTGCAAATAATCTAAAGCTAACTGCCCTTGATGTTGCTGCAAAGCATGATGATAAAATTGCGTAGCGACAGCCATCACCTCATATAATTGCTCTCGCAGGGAGATCTGACGCTGTAATTCTTGTCTCTGTTCGGGTTCTAAAGTTTGGACGGGAACGGAATAGCGTCGCGCTAAATCCAGTACTACCTCACTGAAAGAAGTCTTGCTCAATTCCATCAAAAATGTAATTGCATTCCCTCCAGCCCCGCAACCGAAGCAATAATACATTTGCTTGCCAGGGCTGACACTAAAACTAGGGGTTTTCTCATCATGAAACGGGCATAAACCGACAAAATCTTTCCCCCGCTTGCGCAGAACGACGTGTTCCGAGACGATATCAACAACATCAGCTCTTTGTTTGACTTGTTCGACTGTATCGGGATGCAGGCGAGGAATTTGCATATGGTCAGTTAGCAATTAATTCTAATTATTTAAACACCCTTGGTAGCAAGACCTTGATATAAATAACCTACAAACTTGGGTGTTTTCTCCGCGTAAAACTCTTTCAATGTTACTGTATCAAATTGCTTTTCTACCAGTTGTCTAATATTACGATTCAAGTGACAGCCATCAGCAATAACTTTTTGAATTGGATTTAAGCGGTTTTGCCAGACTTGAATTTGAGGTTCATTACTCAGTCCGTGTTCTACAAAAAAGAATTTTCCTCTTGGTTTTAATACCCGATAGATTTCTTGCAGTGCTTGTTCGACTTTGGCGATACTACACAACGTCCAAGTACTGACAACGCTATCAAACGTATTATCTGCCATTGGCAAGTTTTCGCCATTCAACACGCGATTGTCTACAATAATATGAGATTTTTGGATGCGCTTGCGAGCAAGATTATGAACGCCAGGATTAGCATCAATCGCTACCAATTTATCAATGTTTTCTGGATAGTAAGAAAGATTTAAACCCGTACCAAAACCAATTTCTAAAACTTCTCCCGTCACATTTGCCAAAACTTCTTTTCGATATTGAGCCATAGTCGGATCGGACAACGACCAGTCAAGCAGGTAAGGTAGGATTCTTTGTGAATAAAATCCCATTGATTCCTCCTATACAAACTGATAACAGCTTTAGTTCTTGTATTTTAGCGAAAATAAACTTATTAAAAATTTATTCCCGACTGCCCAAATTCAATTCAGCTTGCAAAAAGTCTATAAATTGCCTCGCCGTGCGTCCAGAACGTCCGTTGTGACAAGTTGCCCATTGTAAAGCACGATAATCTAAATCTGTCTGGGAAATATTTAGCTCGGCTAGTGCTGCTAAATGTCGTACGATATGCAAGTAAGTATCTTGATTTGCTGGCTCAAAAGTTAAAGTCAAACCAAAGCGATCGCTAAATGAAAGCTTCTCTTGTACAGTATCCCACACCCCAACTTCTTCATTTTGACTTGGACGAGGGCGATCGCCAAACATTTCTCTGACCAAATGACGGCGGTTAGAAGTCGCATAGACGACAACATTTTGAGGACGGGCAGTTATATTCCCCTCCAAAACAACCTTCAAAGCTTTAAAAGCATCATCGTCTTCTTCAAATGAGAGATCGTCAACGAATATAATAAACTTTTGCGGCACGCCCCGCAGTTGCTCGACAATTGTAGGTAAAGCTGCTAAATCTGATTTGGCGACTTCAATTAAACGTAAGTTGCGATCGCCATATTCATGTAACAATCCCTTTACCAAAGAAGATTTTCCCGAACCCCGACTACCGTATAGTAAAACATGTAGGGCGGGATAACCTGCTAGCAAAAATTCTGTATTTTTTTTCAAAGTATCCCGTTGATACTCGTATCCTACCAACTGCTGTAACTGCACCGGATCGGCATGGGAAACACCCACAAATTGTCCCGACTGCCAGCGCAAAGCCTGATACTTAGCAAAGATACCCGTACCGTGTTGGCGATAGTATGCAGCTAAATCTGTTAGGATATCTGCCCAGTTGTCGAGGTGTGATAATTTATAGTAGATAGTGCGATCGCTAGCTTTTTCTGTAGGTATATCAGTCCAAGCTACCGGAGGTAAATTTAATTTAGCTGCGGCTTGTACCCACTGACTCAACTGTTCGCTACTACATTGATAGAGGCTTTGTAAAGCTTGCAAATCCTGCTGTGCGGCGGCGATTAAAGATGGTGGTAAATCCGCTAGATCGGTATTTTGAATTTGACGTGAAAACGGATTATCATCTCTCAGAATTTGGCTAATTAAATAATCTTGCCAGGATTGGTTTTGAGAAGCGATCGCCTTAAAATAATTTCCATAAGCGCGAACGCATCCTAATTCATCTACTTCGCTGTGTCGCAACGACTGTAACAAATCGATTTGACGTAAAGAACGCAGTAAATTAAGAAAAGCCTGTCCTACCTCATCTGTTAAAACAGATTGATATATTAGTAAAGAAGCTGCTTGGAGTTGGAAAAATTCAAAAGATGAGTTCGTTTGAGTATCCATGTTTCGGCGCTATCTCCCCACAACAATCGCCCAAAGACTAGCAGCAATAATTACAGCCCCTAGATGCTGCGGTAGCAACAGCCGAAACGGTTGACGCGCAATTTTCTGAGTTAATACCACCGTCAGTAATACAGAAAAAATCAGCGTTGTTCCCTGTAAAAATGCAATCACAGCCGGATGCGCCACCACCACAGGTAATCCCGCCCCACTCAAACCAAAAGTAGCAAAAGTCACGGGTAAAATTCGTCCCGCCTCCCCCAAACCCAAACGCAGATAGTGCGCCAAACTTCCCCCCAAAACCAACGGTAAATACCCATATACCAACTCCACAAACGGCTTAGGCTGAAAACGCGAAATCTCCTTTGTATCCTTTGCGCCTCTGCGACTTTGCGCGACATAACTCTTCACCCAAAAAAGCGATCGCATCAACCCATAAACCATAAAAACAAACCCAGCCGGAACCAACAAAACCAACAAAGATAAACCTAAATGAGGAAAAAATTGTGTCAGGTCGATCTCCAAACCCAAACTAGTTTGAATTTCCGGTAAACGGTGTAGAAAAATTCCGCCTAATAACAACAACAACAGCGCCACTTCATAACTATGAGGGATGTGAGTTGTCCACAACTCAATCCCTGGCGGACGTAAATTAAACTCAACCGAACGATGCGGACAAGCTTTTAAACAAGTCATGCACAACACGCAATCGCGGTTATCCTCCAACTGCGCCGGATGGGAATACAACGGACAACCATTGGTTTCCATGCCCTCACCCTTTTGAGGACCACCCTTGTAACATTGATACGTCGTACATTCTGCCGAACAAGTTCCTTGCTGCGCTCTCAATTCTGTCATCGATAACTTAGCAAATAAACCATTCATCCCGCCAATTGGACACAAATAGCGACACCAAAATCGCCGTTCAAAAATTGCTGAGAAAATCATCGCTCCAGCTGTAATTAATAGTAATAAACAGCTAGAAAGATAAGCCGTATTTTCCAAATTCCATAGTTCTTCCCAGAGAAAAATTAGCGTAAATAAACCGAATAAAAACCAGCCACCCCACTTTTCTGCTGGTTCCCGATGCCACTGTTTCAGCTTTCGCCCTGGAAACAACCATTGAGATAATTTTTGCGTGACTTCGCCATAAATCATGAACGGACACACCGCACACCATAACCTACCCACAAACGGAAAACCCAACAATACGAGGGGCCACCACCAAGCCCAAAACATATTTAAGGCGAAATTTCGATCTCGTTGTTGAGGACCAACAAATAAGATAATGACAATGAAGGCAAAAAACCACAAGGTAAAGCCATAGTTAATTCGGTCTGGATACCAAGAACTGCGCAGAAATCGCCGTAAACTAGGGTAAATATTTAATAAGTTGATGCGAAATTGTTTTTTCTTCGTTTGTGCCGACCAAAAAATTTCTTCCGTTAACTCAGTTTCTTCTCCCGACTGCACGAGCGCCCGTTCGACTAAACTTTGTAACTCTCTCAAGTTGCCAGGAAAATCATAAGATTGCAGGCGACGCAAGGCTTCGGGGGCAATTTTCGATTTGGCTAATCCCTCGCTGCGAGTGTACAAACTGATGTAATATTCTACTAGAGCTTTAAGATCGGCTTTTCGTACCCGTAATGGTGGGATTTTGATGGTCTGTCCGATACAACGAGCGATCGCGGGTTGAGTTCGTTCGGCGATCGCTAAAATCCGTGCTTGACTCGTGCGGGTAACATCTGGTGTATCTTCAGAACGGCTGACAGGTTGGTAAGTGCCATTTTGGAGCAATTGCGCGATTTTCGGCACTAATTCCACGGGTAGTTCTTGGGTATTATTCAAAACTAGCGTTCCTTCACCCAGCCATTCCAACAACCCTGGCTTCCCGCCGACACGACCAAAAAGATCTGCGCCACTGGTTTGTAGTAAATTGCAGTTAACTTTAATAATTGGTTGGCGGCGTTGAGGAGAACCGAAATGGATCAAAGTGGCGATGTTGTCTTTTTCCAGTCCTGGTTCGCCAAAAATGAGAACTGATTTTTTGTTACTAGCTACTTCTCTAATTTCTTGACGCAGCCGCACCGCATAACGACTCGTACCGATGATACCGCGCTTGACTTTAGTAACCAAATATGGGCGCAGGGCGATCGCTCGTTCTTGTTCGTATGATAGTGCTGAAGTTAATTGGCTTAATTCTTGCGCTAGCTGGCGCGAAATCGTCTGAAAGATTTCGGGGTATTGTCCGACAATCTGCTGAAATTCCGCCGTTGGCACTGCCCATAAGTGACATTCTGTCAAGGCAGTAACCGTTCTTTGCACTGGCTGTTCTAAAATTAATTCTTGGAGATTAATTGCCGACCCAGAAAGTAAACTTATTGCCCATACGGGAGTAGTCAGGTTAGCGCGTTTACTTTCCAAGCGACCTTGTTGCAGAATATAAAGCGCTTCTGGGTCAGTGTCTTCTATTACCAGACGTTCGTTAGCGGGGATAACTCGTTCTACAGCAACTTGGGCGATCGCATTTAATACCTCTGACGATAGCACCGATAGCGCCGTTCGCTCTTGCAGCCAGATGAGTAAATCTGGAGACATCGTATCCCCCTATTTTGCAATACTTCATTCATTGTGACAAGTCGAGACGTTCCGTGGCTCTACACAGATCTACTAGCTCGACAGCCCTTATGCCTCAAGGATACGATGAATTGTATATTTTGAAATTCTTTTATTCCTGCTGTTGTCTTTCCCTACTACCCCAATCGGCGTTATCTATTTTCATAGAGAATGTTCCCAACTGCCCAAACCCCTCTCGGCTATCTGTAAACCTTCTCGTATGAGCAGCTCAGACCTTCCCAATCTTTGGGTTCCTCTCACGCTTTTATTTTTTATTATCATGGCTGCCATCTTCTTCAGGCGCAGCCATTAGAAGAGGGGCTAAAGAAGAGTTGTAGAGATGTTACATGTAGCGTCTCTACAACTCTCTACTCCCCATTTAATACAGCCGATTCAACACGTAGTCGCTCATATCAATCAAGGCTTGTCGAGATTCCGAAGCTGGAAGATAACCGATGCACTCTACTGCTTGATTAGCATGGTAAGAGGCTAACTCTCTAGCTTTTTGAATGCCTTGACTATCCTTAATCAACGCCAGCGCTTCTTCCAGATCCCCTTCCTGCTCGAAGCGTCGTTCGACTAAGACTTCAAGATAGGGCTTTTCTGTCAAAGCATACAAAGCAGGTGCGGTTAAATTACCGCTTTTGAGATCCGATCCGGCTGGTTTGCCCAAAACCTCTGTCGAGCCTGTAAAGTCCAAAATATCGTCCACGACTTGGAATGCTAAACCTAAGTGACGACCGTAGCCATACATGCGATCGACAATTTCTTTTGAGCCGCCACTGAGTAAACCCGCAGCCTTAGAGCTGTTGGCAATCAAAGAAGCTGTTTTGTAATAGCTTTTATCTAAGTAAGCCTCAATCGTCATTGCGGTATCGAACCGAGTCATCCCTTGCTGAATCTCGCCGGTGGCGAAGTTCATAATCACTTCTGAAAGGAGTTTGACCACTTCCAGATTGTCTAAATTGGCTAAATGCCACGAAGCCTGAGCGAATAAAAAGTCACCTGCTAAGATAGCAATTCGGTTGTCAAACAAGCTATGGACGGTAGGAACGCCGCGCCGCATCGGAGCTTCATCCACTACGTCGTCGTGTACCAGACTTGCTGTATGGATCATCTCCGTAATTTCCGCTAGTCGGCGGTGACGGAGAGTAATCTCCTCATCTAGCATCGTCGCCCGCGACATCAGCAAAACAATTGCTGGTCGCACCCGTTTTCCTCCAGCTCCAAACAAGTACTCTGCTGCGGCGGAGAGGATGGGATGACGAGTTCCTACTAGTTCTATTAGGTTCTCTGACAGTATACGCAGGTCTGCTTCAACTGGAGAAAATAGGGAAGTCGCTGATGTCATGAAGGAGCTGACTCTAATAGTTTTTTACGAAATTTTACATATTCTGTACTCATTTTAAGCTAAGCCTCGGCAAGGGGGAAGTTTTGGTAAAGGTAATTTTTCGCGATCGCCGCGATCGCCCTAATGCATTTCCTGAGAAAAATTGTCGTAGCCTTAGATACAATTAAACAAAAACACTTAGAAAAACTTCGCTTTGTCAAAGTCATCCTTCCCAATTTCAGTAAATTTACCCAAGATTTATCTATCCGACCGTTGATTTTAAATTTAGAGGCAACATTATTGACTAAAAGTATAGATTCATGTGTTAGCCTAGATACTGAAGCATTTAAACCAATTCACAAAATCAACACAGTCGAGCAAGTTGCCAAGAGGTAACGAGATCGGCTGAGTCGATTAGGTGTGCATACCCAAAGCAATCCAGAACCTCGGCATCGTTCCGAAACTTTTAAGTGCCAGTCAGTTAATTTTGTTTGGTAGACCTGCTAGCGCTTAAAAGTTTTGAATAGAGAGATCGTCTTGGAAATTAAGTTAGTGGTGTGCGGAGAACAGTGAGGAAACCAGCAGCTGGCGAGGCATTCGTTTGACTAACTGGTAGTAACTTATTGCGACGTGGAAACTGCCAAAAGCTGCTTTTGGTCGATGCTTTGCGCTGTCTTATTTTCTAAACATTATTTCTCTTTTTTGACTCGCTGGCGGCACAATGACTTACGGCAACGTACCCATGATTATTCCTTGCTTGGCAACTGGTTATTTATTGACTGTTTACCTTTTACTACTGTTAGCGCAAAGGCATGTAAAAAATCCCGAGACTCGGGACATCTCTCCTCATAAAGAGGAAGGGTTGGGTCAACTATCAGCGACCAGCGACCGATGACCGGTGTAGAGACGTTACATATAACGTCTCTACAAACGTCTCTAGTCCAAAAGTTCTAGGGGATAACTGGGAGTAAGAACCGATTCTAAATTAACTTTTTCCACCACAGGAGCATAACCCAGCCATCGGACGGAGGACTGGATAAACTGCTGGGGGCAACCGCTGACACAAAAGCGAGTTGGCATCGGTGGTAAATTATTTCGCAGTCCTAGTAAATCGAGTTCGCAAGCTACGGCTTTGACAACGTGAATTGCCGGATCGACCAGCTTGATGCTAGTAGGTAAAAGCGATCGCAACACGGGTGATAAATGAGGATAGTGTGTACAGCCGTAGATTAGAGTATCGATTTGCTGCTGAATTAAGGGAGCCAGATAGCGCCGTGCTACCTCTTTAGTGTACGGCTCATTGATCCGATTATCTTCGATCAGAGGCACGAATTCGGGACAACCGACTTGCCAGACTTTAGCAGTACTATCAATCTCTTGAATTGCCTGTGGAAAAGCGTTGCTAGCAGCAGTTGCTGGGGTTGCAATTACACCGATGCGTTTACCTTGTTTTACCGCCGCCTTTGCTCCAGGTAAAATCACACCCAAAATGGGAAACGGAAATTCCCACCGCACCGTCTCTAAAGCTAGAGCGGAACCCGTGTGACAAGCCATCACGACCATTTTTACCTGCTGCTGTTGCATCCAGCAGAGGATTTCGCGAGTAAATTGTACGATCTCGGCTGGCGATCGCGTGCCGTAGGGTAGGCGAGCCGTATCGCCAAAGTATAAAATAGATTCGTTTGGTAGCTGCCGATACAGCTGAGTTAAAACAGTAAGACCACCCACACCACTATCAAATACGCCAATTGGCGATTGTTGGGGTTCTCGACTGGGAAAATCGGAATGATTATTGATAGAAAGATAGGAATAAAACACAGTTCGAGCTTAACCCGTTAATTATGCTTTAGCACAGAACCTATGGGCAAGTTTGTTAACTGGTATTAGCAAAAGCGGCAACCAGCAACGCAAACCCATCCGTCAAGTTGATAATTAACACTGACATTACCGTAGTGTCAACGTTGTTGTTTAATGTACTGAAGAACACCTTGAGCAATCGCTTCTGCCAGTTGATTTTGATAAGCAGCCGTTTTCAAACGCGGTGCATCATGTTGCCCTGTCATGAACCCAGTTTCTACTAAAACAGCTGGCATAGAACTCTTGCGTAGGACGTAAAATCTAGCCTTTCTCACGCGGCGATCGCGAAGATTTGGAACATTTCGCAACATAGCATTGTGAACTGTCACGGCTAGATTGTAGCCGCTATCAAAATAATAAGTCTCCAAACCGCTGATATCTGGGCGCGTAGGCAAGGAATTAGCGTGGATGCTGACGAATAGATCCGCATTTACCCGTTCGGCAATGTCTACCCGTCCTTGTAGTCCTACAAAATAGTCGCTATCCCGCGTCAGCACGACATGAACGCCATTTTGTTCCAGGATCTGAGCAACTCGATTGCTAATTGGCAGAATGATATCTTTTTCTTGCGCTCCTCCTACAACCGCCCCTGGATCTTTACCACCGTGTCCTGGGTCGATGACAACGATTGTTTTCCCATTGCGATCGCGGATGCGGGGTGGTGCTGCGGGTACTGGCGGCGGAATGGAAATTGAAGGATCAGTAGCTGGAGAGGATGGCGGGACTAGAACCATCGACGAGCGCTTTAAATCTAGCGAGAGAAACTCTGGGCTGGGTTGCTCGACCTCTCCCACTCGTATTCCCGCCGCTGGCTGGACTAGGATCGTGACCGTGCGCGGATCGGACTGCCGCAAGCGCACCCTTAAAACTGGGCTATTGGTATCTAAAGTTGGTCCCTGTACCGTTCTAGCTAATTGGGCATTAGTAATAGTAATGCTGTAGGCAGCAGACGACCGATCCCAACCACTGGCATAGACTAAAGTTCGATCGCCTTTGACGTAGAGGCGATCGCCTCGCAAATCTACTGATTCAATTGTGGCTAATTCTGTCGTTCTGTTGCGCTGCTCTGCGCTAGCGCGATCTGTATAACGATTTCGACTCGGAAGTAAAACGACTCCACCGAATTGATTGCCCAACTGACCTCCAAATCGACTCACCATCGCCCGCCAGTTAGGGCTATCGCGATCGACTTCCATCGTGAGGCGGACTATAGGCAGCTCGGACTGAGCTTGACTGAGGACAATCTTTTTCACCCCAAAACGGCTAAATGCCTTTGGGGGCAAGAAATTAGGTGCTAAACTTGCACCTTTGAGATCGACAATAATTTTGTCTTCGTCCCCATCGGAGTTGCGATCGACATGAACATCGAGCTTGCCAGTGCCAACAGTACGGATAAAAAAGCCATCACCCGTCGCACGAACGCCTTGTACTTGCAAGCCGTTGACAGATGGAGTAGGAGTGGCTGGCGCAGTAGTGCCGCTGGTGCGCCGTAAATACTGCCTGGGTGGAGAGACAGCAGGACTAGGATTGGATAAAGGCGCTGCTTCTAATGGTCTTGGCGCTGCGATCGTCAAAGGTGCAGTAGTCGCAGCTGGCTGCTCCACAGGTGGCTGCGGAGATGCTGGAGGTGTAATCGCATCTGGTGGCTCCACAGGTGGCTGCGGAGATTCTGAGGACGCAGACTCATCTGACGACTGCGGTGCAGGAGCGGGAGACGAGCCAGCAATTTTTTCTGGCTGCGGCAATTGCACCAACCAATGACTGGGAGAAGCACCGCGAACCTTTACCTGGTTAGGGTCGAGACTATACTCCGGACTGAGTTCGAGCGCAATCCGCGTCGTTTTCTTGTCAACCTGTCCAATTCGGAGAGCGCGAAACGCTCCACCCGCTTTCTGTTTGACTGTCGTTCGCTTCAGAGCTGTCCCCGGCAAGTCAATCACTAGGCGCGTGGGGTTAAATACCAGCTTTGCTCTGGGTTGAACTTTGCCTTCTGTTTTGATTTCCAGTCGATTTTGTTTGGCATTAAAATGCCACGATTTCAGACTCGCCGCCTCAGTAGGAGACGAGATTAGAAAAATGCCTAAAGTACTGGGTAAAAGCCAGTATAATTTCACGGTGCTTTCTCCTTATGCGCATGCATCCCAGCTGTCAACGTCTCCTCTGTTGGCGCTGTTTCACTCCATCCGATCTCGCAGTGTCGAGCCAATGCCGACCATGAGTATACCTGAGTCCTCCAATAATGGTTGAAACTAGATTTAAACATAATGTGAAATGCTTCTCATCAAATTTGACGATTCGCGCTTCATATAAGTATTCCCATTGCAGTCCGCTCACACCAACAAGCGATCGATTAATTTATCTCAATTGAGCCATTGATTTTCAGAAAAATTTAACTGAGTAGCAGAAGATTTCAGTAGTGTAATGCATAATTTTTCAAATGCTAATAGTTTCTTGACCCTCCTTATCCGATCGCGTTTTTTAATTTAGTACCGCATCTTGCGGCAGCGATCGCAGTTTGCCCGTAACAGAACGATAAAAGTACATCAAAATTTACAATTGTGCGGGGTGAGGAGCGAGGAGTGAGGAGTGAAGGAATGAAGACGAGCTGAGGGGGCTGAGGAGGCTGAGGGAGAAAGATCGCTTTGACTTCTTCCTTGTCTCCCTTGTCCTCCTTGTCTTACTACACGGGAGTTTCTGGTTCACCTCCTACAGCAGTGGTGGGGGGAAAGACGAAACGCAAGAGGGGGGGTGCTAAAAATGTGGTAAGAATCACCATCATGATAATGGCAGCTTCTAGTGGTTTAGAAAGAACGCCGCTTGCAGAACCAACACCAGCAAATACTAGTCCTACCTCGCCTCTAGGAATCATGCCTACCCCGATCGCTAAACGATTGATGCCAGGTTGTCCGAAGACGGCAGCACCCGTGACAACTTTACCGACGATTGCCACAGCAATCAGAAAGATAGCAATAATCAACCCCTCGCGGTTACTGGGAATGGCGGGATTGAGAACTCCCAAGTCGGTTTTTGCCCCTACAGTGACAAAAAAGATGGGGACAAGCATATCCGCGATCGGTACGACTTGTTTCTGGAGTTCTTTGCGCTTGTCAGTTTCGTCTAGCACTAAACCAGCGGCAAATGCTCCTAAAATCGCTTCTAAATGGATTGCCGCAGCCAAGTAGGACATGACGAAAGCAAAGATAAAAGCTGGGATAACTAACTCACCCCGTGTCTTGAGGCGATCGACAACTGTAACAAAGGTTTTGTTGAAAACATTGCCAAGTAGAATTGCCCCCAACAAAAAACCAGTGGCACTAATAATCAGATAAATGACATTACCCACGTCCACTTCGCCAGTTTTCGCCAAGCTTGCCACCACTGCCAGCACGATGATACCTAGTACATCATCAATTACGGCGGCTCCTAAGATAATTTGACCTTCTCTTGAGTTGAGAGTTCCCAGTTCCGACAAGACTTTGGAAGTAATACCAATACTCGTTGCAGTCAAGGCAGCACCAGCAAAAATCGCAGGCACGGCAGGTACACCAAACCAAATCATCAACCCTGCCGTGCCTGCGCCAAACGGCACGGCTACCCCTACACAAGCCACCACAGCCGCTTGGATACCGACTGCCATTAATTCTTTTAAATTTGATTCCAGCCCAATTTCAAATAGCAGGATCACCACACCTAGCTCAGCTAAAACTGAAATAACTTCGCTTTGAGCGGCATAAGTGGGAGCGACTTCCTCCGGTGCTAGTCCTGCAGTGGTTTGAAGGAAATTCATAATCAGAGAACTCGTGGCATCAGCCCCACCTTCTGGAAATACCAATAGATGTAAGGCAGAAACTCCGACAATGACACCACCCACCAGTTCACCTAGAACTGGAGGTAAGCCAAAGCGGTTAGAGATTTCTCCACCCACTTTGCTAGCAAAGTAAATGACGACCAAACTTAGCAGCACTCCTGCTAGCACCAAAGCACTATTTGCCTCTGCTTCTGGCGCAGTTAGCAGTAAAGGCGTAGATCCCCACAGAGTAAAATTACTTACCCAGCTAAAACCATCTAACTCCATTAGCTGTCCAAAAATCATCCTTTTCAATTTACTAGTTTTGGGGAGTCAGTTAACAGTTAACAGGGAGCAGGGAGCAGGGAGCAGAGGAGAGAATAACAACCAATGACCAATGACCAAAAAACATACCTGGTAGCGATCGCTACCAGGTATGTTTTCTTCAGCAGTCGTCAAAGCTAACTGCTCAAAGCTATAGGACTCATATTTGATTTTTGAAATCTACGTAGTGGTGTGGCAAGGCTAAAATAGTGCAATAAGACAGGCGGAAAATGGGGGTAAGCTGATGGGTAAAGGTCGTAGAGATAAAGTGCTTTTAAATACACA
>NZ_JACJQX010000021.1:0-126283 GCF_014696895.1 Chroococcidiopsis sp. [FACHB-1243]
ATGTGCAAGCAGCATTGCGATGTATTTGCACCAGGAGATCATGCCAGTACGTTTGGGGGCAACCCATTTGCCTGTGCGGTTGCCTTAACGGTGTGCGAAACAATTGAACGGGAGAATTTGTTAGAAAACGTGCAAGCACGCGGCGAACAGCTCAGAACGGGCTTACGCGCGATCGCTACCAAGCATCCCAACTTAACTGCTGACGTGCGCGGTTGGGGTTTAATTAATGGGATGGAGTTAGCTGCCGACAGCGAAATTACCGCAGCGGATGTAGTTAAAGCGGCGATCGCTGAAGGTTTATTACTCGTGCCAGCCGGACCAAAAGTGCTTCGCTTCGTGCCACCCTTGATTGTGACAGCCGCAGAAGTGGACGCAGCCTTACAAATTGTCGAACGAGCGATCGCTACTGTAAACGTATAGCAGCGGTTGCCAGACAGCAAAAAAAAGCAAAATTTTTGCTTGACTACAACACAAAAGGGTGGTCTACTGTTTCGAGAGAGTAGGCGAAAAGAAGGCTAAGAAAGGAAAACAATTCGCACTTCGATGAATTTTGGATTTCTCCTGAAGCCCCTCTGCTCCCTGCTCCCTGCTCCCTGCTCCCTCTCAGGAGACGATGACCATGACTGCCTTCATTCCTTTCGATAACACAGTTGAATTCCTCACTGCTATCTATTTTGGTTCTGTGTTTGCGATTATGGCTGTTTCTCAGTTTTGTTTAGCAGCGATTGAAACCGTTGAGGAATCGAGTAAGTAAAAAGTTATTGCCTCAAAAACTTATTGCCTCGAAAACTTGTTATCTAAAAAAATTAGTATTTTAGTTCATCCCACTTCGCACGACTTGGGCTACTAAGCAAAGTTTATTCCATTCGCTAGTAATTTGATTTAACTTGCGGTTGAGAGTGTAGGCGATCGCATCTAAATTTTTGCCAGACTTTCTTAACTCTACAACCTGGCGCTGCCTCGGAGTTAGTTGCTCCCAAAATTCCTGCCATTGCTTAGGTGTCAAACCGAAACTGTGTTCTTCTAAACTCGTTCCCAGCCAATGACTCACGAGTTCTGGATGATGTTTTAATCCAAATACTTTCACGGCATGGTAGACAATTTTTTCTCGCAGTCGATAGACTTCTTTGACTGATAAATTTAACTGTTGGGCGATCGCTTCTTGAGACCTACCTTGCAAGTATAGTTCTAACCATTGCGCGGCAGTTTCTCCCAAATTGTTAGTTAAATAGTTGCTAAATTCCGATTGCACGAGATGTCTGGCTGCGTACTGTTCTGCTTGGGTTTGGCTGTCTTGATACACGCTGACCGATCGCACGTCGATCGCGCTCCAAGTGCGATCGCTATCATCAGAAAGGAATTCGTCAGACAATAGTTTGAGAATTCTGCGTTCTGGAACTTGCGTGACTCCTCCCATCTGCGTCCGGCGAAGAAAATTGACAAAACGATGCACGATTAAAGGTCGATTGTGAATCGGACGCAAACAATATTCCTCTACAGTAGTTAATAGCAAGGCAGTTCGCAGTCTCATATCGTCAGTACACGCCGCAATCCAAGCTGTTTGTTGTTGCAAATAGCGATCGCGCTGCAATAAATCTTGGATAATTTCTTGCAAAACATCAACGACTGCCCGACGGCGATCGCCACCCAAAGCAACGAGGGCGTGAATTTTATTTCGCAGTAGCACTAAACTGCACAAACGTATTGTCAAGCGGTGATATGCTTGCTGAGGTGAAACCCCTAAATATCGCTGTTTGAGGATGCGAAAGCGGTATTCCATAGCTTGCTGTGCTATGGATAACTGAAGAGAATTACACGTTTGATAGCGTTCTGTATCTTCGCCAATCAGCCAACGGACTATGCTTTCTCGGGCAGTATCGCTTTGCGCCGGACATTCTTGAGTGAGACACAAACGCCATTCTTGGGAAATTTCCGTTGCTGTAGCTAGATGGCGATCGCGCTCCGCCACGTTTACTTGTATAGTTTGCATATCACCCTGCCGTGTGTTGAACTATCTTCTTAAATAGCGAGCGATTGGGAAATTTATGCAGGGGTTGGAGTCGTTCACATGCGAACAAAACGTATTTTGCGAAATACTATCCTTGGCTTATCCAAAAGCGGCGTTTCTACTGCTCGTTTATTAGACAAAGAAAAATCTCACCTTGGCAGGGTTGACATTGCCCACCCTACACTTGGATTTTTTCTAAGGAATAAACTTCTTTAATATCTCATAAGTATCTTCAATTATTCCCAGAGCTACGTTTAATCCTACATTAGTGGCTTCTACGCCCTCAGTCATGGTATCTTTAGCAGTCTCAGCTGTATCACTACTTTTATCAACAAAGCCGCTCAGTTTCTCCATCATTTTTTCGAGATCTTTTGCCGTATCCATCAGCCGATCGAAGACTTCTTCTTGAGTTTCTTTATATTTAGAGATTGCATCTTCAGTTGTATCTGATGTCGATTCTTGCAAATCTTTGGTTTTCTCAGTTAGTTGCTCTATTACATCCTCAACCTGAGTTGCAAATTCGCTGACTAATTCGGCAATTGCTGGAGCAGATTCATCTTTAATGTACGATTCAAACTCTGAAACTCGTTCTTCTAAATCAGATTGGTGACTCTCTAGGCGATCGGATACATCATTTTGGAGAAAATCTTCCTGCTCTGAAAACTGTTCCTCTAACTCTGTGGCAACTTCCTCTAGTTTTTCTTGAAGAGATTTAAAAACTTCTTCTACTGCCTCTAAAGTCGATTCTAGCTCAGATTTAGTCGAGTCTAAGTCTTCACCAAACGAACTGATTTCTGTTTTGGTAGCTTCGTTTTCTTCGTTAGTTTCATTCTGCCAAGTTTCTACATTTTCCTTGAGCTGAGTGACTTCTTGACTGAGCGATTCAGCTTCTTCACTCAAATCTTCCTTAGCGCTATTAATTCGTTCTAATAAAGATTGAGCGCGATCGCTTAATGTCTGCCAGTGACTATCCATTTGCTCGGAAACCTGAGCAATTTGTTCTCGCAAGCCTGTTAATTCTGACTGTACTTGCTCGGCTTCACCTAATAATTCTGTCAGTTTAGTTACTGTTTCTGTTGCAGTTGTTTCAAAATCAGCCACGATTTACCTCGATTATAGTTTTAATATAGTTTCACCCAATTGCTTTAGCCAAAATCTATTCCCAGGCTTTCGGCTACATCTTTCACAGCTTCAACTCCATCTTTAAGCGGATCGATAAATTCATCAAGCTGGTCGAATAATGGCTCTAATGCTTTACGAGCAATAGAAGCATCTTCGCTAGAACCAGAAATCTTCTGACTCATCTCTTCTACGGAATCCGTCACGTTTTTAACGGCTTCTGTAATTAATTCTTTCAGTTCTGCTTGAATTTTTTCTTGAGCTTGATTTAATAGATCGTCCGTTTCACCTTTGACAGTTTGGCTACTTAACTCATTTAACTTGGAAGCAAAGTCTTGATGTAAGTCAACAAAAGTATCTGCCATAGCTTGAATCTTTTCGCCAACTTCTCCTTGTGACTTCTCCATATTTTCAGTGAATTGCTCGATCTGTTCGCTGAAAGCAGATTTTAATTCTTCTAGTTTTTCTTGGAAAGTTTCTACTTCTTTACTAGTTGCTTCTACAGCAGAAGTTAATTTATCCTGACCGGATTGAATTTTTTCTTGAGCTTGTGTTAGCGTGGTTTGAGTTTCTTCACCCGTACTTTCAGTTGTAGAACTACTTTCATCTAAATGTTCTTTGAGTTCTGAAATTTTGCCTTGAGTCGTTTCAATTTCGCTACTGATTTGTCCCTGAGCCTCAGAGATAAATTCTGTTAAAGATTCAACTCCACTTTCAAGTTCGGCAATTTCGCTTTCAAGTTGAGATTGATGCTCTGTAGCTTCCTCTTTTAATTCGGTTAGTGCAGTTTGAATTTGTTCGAGAATTTCCGCGATCTGCTCTTGCTTTTCTTCAATATTGCTAACCAGGCGATCGGCTTCTGCTTGAACTTCCGATGATAGTTGTACTAAACCATCTAGTTTTTCAGGAAATACACTCGCCATTTGGGATAAAGATGCCAGGGTTTGTCCTAATTGTTCGTTCATATTTTAGACTTTCAATAGTTGAGACGCGATCGATGAGTTGAAAACAGCGTTTAGAATATATCGACACAATCCAAAACTGCTTTGATCGCTCCGGTAGCAACCTTGGCAGCAGCTAATGCTGGTAAGATAGGACTCAACGCACCTGTTACAGACGAACCTGTTGTCATCATCATGATGTTTTCCGCTACTTCTTCAATCATTCCTTCTACAACTTCCTGAATCGCATTCTCAAAGGATTCTTGTAGCTCGTTCTTGAGGTTATCTTCTACGTGTTCGCCAGTATTTTCTAGCATTTCGCTCAATCGTTCTTTGAGTTCGTCAGCAAATTCAGTAACTTGTTCGTTAAAATCTCCAAAAGACTCGCTAAAATTATTTTCTAATTCCTCAAAACCAGAGTTGATTGTGTCTAGCTGCTCTCCGGTGAGTTTATCGCTGTATTCGCTAAAAGCTTTTTCAAGATTAGCAGTTTGAGTATCGCTTATCTCATTTGCTATTTCTGCAAATTTTGATTCTAACTCACTTTGGAATGCTTCAATTTGTTCCTGAAGTTCTTCGATCACCTCAGTTAAACTATCAATGTTTTCTTTAGCTTCTGTTTGACCTTCGCCCACAGAATCTTCAGTATTAGAAATTGTATCTTCTAAATTCTTAAACGCTTCTTTTAATTCTTCTAAACTTGATTCTAACTCTGATTTATTCTCGTTAATTTCTGATTCAAAATTGGTCTGAGCTTCTTCTACAGATTGAGTAACTACATCTAGTTTTCCTTCGATTTCTGTCATTGCTTGTTGCAAAGCCTCGAGTTCGGCTTTCGTTTCTTCTTCAGAATTGCTAAACTCTTCTAAAGCCGTCTGCAAAGATTCGGCTAAAGTTTCAATATTTGTACTAACACTCTCGGCAGATTTATCTAAAGTTTCAGTTTCAGATTCTAGATCGGCACACACTTCTTCCATTTGCGTACAAGCAGTTTCGAGAATACTTAATAATTCGTTCAGCTTCTCACTAGCTTCATCAACATCACGCCCAAAATCTAGCACTTGTGCCATGCTGTATTATCCCTGTTTTGAATTTAGCAAAATTAAAAGTTATCGATTAGCCTAAGATTTTATCAACCATATCTAGAACTGGTTCGATTTTTTCAACAATGTCAGTAACTTCACCAACTTTGTCCAAAATCTCACCTATCTTGCCGTCTAATGCATCGTTTACCTCATCTCCTGCATCCTGCAAATGCGATGTGGCTTCGGTGATTTTTTCGGCTGAACTCGTTAGTTCACCCATAACTTCTTCGACAAACTTTTGCGTCAGTGCTGATAATACGTCCTGAGAAGTTGAATCTAAGCTACTCTCAACTGCACTGATTTTGTCTTTTTTCTCGTTAGCTACGTCGGAGAAGTCACTTGTGAGTGATTCGAGCTGATTTTGTAGTTCTTCTGTCAAAGCTGTAAAATCTTCTAAAACAGAGGATTTGCGATCGCCAAAACGACTTTCTGCATCCTCAACTTTGCCGTGAAACTGCTCGATCTGCTCTTTTGCTGTTTCTAAATGCTTCTCTGCTTCTTGCTCGACTTCCTCCACGAGCTTCGATAGCTCCTCAAAACCCGATTTGGTTGTTTCGGTTTCCTGCTCCACTTCCGAAAGCATTTCTTCCTTCCGGTTCTTTAACTCTTCTAGTTGTTCGCCAATCTGCTCGATCTTTGCTTCTGTTTGAGATTGCAGTTCGCCTACCTTTTGCTGTAAATCGCTGAACCCCTGCTTAGCAGCTTCCATTTCGCTCTCTAAGTTTTGTTCAGCAGCTTCTAGTTCGTCACTGAGAGCATCAAACTTAGTAAATGCTTCCTCAGCGATGGAAGCGAGATTTGCCGCTAAATTGGTAGCAAATTCTAAAATTTGAGTGACTTGCTCGTTAGCTTGTTCTGCCGATTGAGTCAGCACTTGCGATCTTTGTTCGCACCGATCTAGTAAGTCGTTAATGTTGTCTGCCATTTTTGCTCAAGCTTTGAGTTGACGTGAATTTTTGATAGAGCGATTTGTTTATGTAATTTTCAGCACTAAAACTTGACAGCGATCGCGATCGCTGTTCGCCAGTAGCAAATGTTGATAGGTGTGTTAGTAATAACGCTTTATAGCGATCCACATCTGTTACAGCAGATTCCGTAATTAAGCAAAAAAACTCGTTGAGAGGTGCTGCAGCTTGAGTGAAATCTAGATACCCATACAAAAACTGTCGCATGAGTCTAAAAATTTTCTCTCAATGCGATCGCTCATTACCTCACTGATTTATTCGGTTGTATCGGTTGTATTTGATTGTATTCAGTTATGATGTATACGATCTTTCTAACATTTGTAAAACTCAGTAGATATACTGAAATTCAAGCTGCAAAATACTATTAAAATACGAAAATATTATAGTTAGTACACCCAGCAACAATAATTTAAGATTTGATTTCAGCATAGATCTAGCATCAATTTCCGTGTAGAGACGTTACATATAACGTCTCTACACGGAAATTGACAAAAAAAAGGGGTTAACCCCTTCTAAATCTGGTTAACCCGCAAGCTTGGGAACGCGCAGAGAACTTATTTTTGCACGACCAATTTGACATTGGCATTTTGCAGACCGCGCTGCTTGACTTCTGCCAAGGTCTTGTTTACTGCATACTTTTGGTTGATGGAGTTGATTAACTCGGTTTGGTTGTGCTTCTTAGCAACACCCCACAGGTCAGCGATTAGATCGAAAGAACCATCGCTGTTGCGAGACCAACCCAGATCGTATTCGCCTTCTAGAACTGCTACGATGTCAGAGCGAACGCGCTGACCGTTGTAACCACGGACATCAGCTTCGGTCTTAACATTAATTCCTAAGTCGCGCAGAGAAGTCTTGAGGATTTCTGCATCGGTGATTTTTGTACGCAGAGTGCTAAAGTGAGACATTTGGGATTCCTCCTAAAGGATAGTAACGATAAACGACAACGGTTTAGCTTAGTTAATGTCGCCGCAGTCTTGGGATGGGATATGCGGCTTAGGTAATCTACTAGCTGGGCGGCTAGCCTTTCCCCCTGTGAACGTAGGAGAAAGCTTTTTAAAACTCCATGCGCTGATACTCAGCTACGGAGGATGCTGCGGGTCTAGCACGCTGTCTTGCCCAATCTCTCAGAGCCGTTACTTGCTCGGTCATTGTCCGAGAGAGTGGTAGCGTTGCTTTAATTGCAGCAATAATATCTAGTTGGGTAAACTCTCGATCTTGAGCAAAAGCATCGTACATCGCGGCGATTAATGCTTGCTCGATCTCTGCACCAGAGAAACCGTCAGCAATTTTTGCTAGCTGATCGAGGTCGAAGCGGGATAGATCGCGTTTGCGCTTGAGCAGGTGAATGCTGAATATATCTTTGCGCTCCTCTGCAGTTGGCAGATCGACAAAGAATATTTCGTCAAATCTTCCCTTACGTAAAAACTCCCCAGGCAGCCTTTCCACGCGGTTGGCTGTTGCCATCACGAATACAGGAGAAGTTTTCTCTTGCATCCAGGTCAGGAAAGATCCGAAGATGCGGCTAGACGTACCACCATCAGAATCGGCTGAACCTGCCGTACCTGCAAAGGCTTTATCTAACTCATCAATAAATAAAATTGTCGGCGAAATCGACTCGGCGGTTTTGAGGGCATTACGTAGGTTAGCCTCAGAGCGACCTACCATTGAGCCGTCATAAACTCGCCCCATATCTAATCTCAACAGGGGCAGACCCCACAAGCGAGATGTCGTTTTAGCGATCAAAGATTTACCACACCCAGGAACCCCTAAAATTAGCATTCCCTTCGGCTGAGGTAGACCGTATTCTCTCGCTCTTTCAGTAAAAGCATTAGAACGTTGTTTGAGCCAGCGTTTCAGCTCTTCTAAACCACCAACGGCATCAATTGTGGCATCCTCTTCAATGTATTCTAAAATGCCGTTGCGCCGGATTAATTGCTTTTTCTCGGATAAGACGACTTCTACTTCATTTTCTGATAGTTGTCCCGCTGTCACCTGAGCTTTGCGGTAGACTTTTTCTGACTCATCTCGCGTTAAGCCTAAAGCTGCTTTTAATAATTTCTCTCTGGCATCTGTTGTCAGCCGTCGTCCGCGATTTTGCTCTAACTGTCGCTCTAATACTTGGTTCAATTCTGCCAAATCGGGTAGCGGGAAGTCTAGTACGACAACTTCTTTCTCTAACTCGATTGGAACCTGCTGCATCGGAGACATCAGAACAATCGTTTTCTGCGTACCTTTAAAGCTGGCGATCGCATCTCGCAACCATCTCGTCGTTACTGGTGCGTCAATAAAGGGGTGTAAATCCTTAAATATGAATATGCTCGGCTCTCGTTGGCGGATCACCCACTCGATCGCTGCTTCTGGAGATACGGTATTATGCTGCGTGACGTGGCGTGGCTGACCGTGTTCTACGATTCCGTGCGTCACCGTCCAGATGAATATTCGGCGCTGCGGTCTTAACTGGGCGATCGTTGCTATTGCTTGTTCAGCCCGCTCTTCCTCAGAGGTCACAAGGTATATCAGCGGGTATTGAGCTTGTATGAGAATATTTAGCTCTTCTTTCATTGCCTTTGACCTTACTTTTGACCCTAAAGATAGTACGGACAGCGCTTCGGATTCAGCTTTGATGAATCAGCTTCAATGAAATTAGTGGCTGGCAAGGGCTAGTTGCCCTTCTTGTACTGTTGCTTCAGCAGCAACTCTTGCCGGCTTGGACTGCTCCATTACCCCCGGCTGATCCTTGAGGGATACTAGTTCGCCTTCGTTCAATGCCACCGTCGTTGCACATTCAGGACATGCATAAACTCTGTGCGTGTTGCCGTATGACTCTGCTTCGTCTATCAACTCTTGGTGAGATAAATAAAAAGCGAGCGCGCGGGCAGCAAGTTCTGACATTGGTTCCGAGTCGATCGCGGCTCTGATTTTGAGCCGCCGATGCAGTTCAGGCGTTAAATACAGCGTAACTTTTTGCTTAGCTTGCATATTTTTTTCAATCGTCTTACCCGGGTATGTATATCACGTTATCGGCTTACTCGCATAGTGTCAAGACGGCGTAGCGTTTTGACGGCATAAATGTAACATTTTTTAACAAAAATCCGAAAATTCAAATAGGAGGTCAGAGGCAAGAGGCAAGAGGCTTTGATTGGTTAGGCAATTGTACAGAAAATATACTCCTTATTTAGGACGCAAAAGGGGGACACAAACCTGGTAGATTTAGCGAATATCAGCGAGTAACACGCACAGACGATGAAAGTATTGGTTATTGGTGGCGATGGCTATTGCGGTTGGGCAACCGCGCTCTACTTATCCAATCGAGGTTACGAGGTTGGGATTCTAGACAGCATGGTACGGAGGCACTGGGATCTCGAACTTGGAGTAGATACCCTGACACCGATCGCAACGATTCAGCATCGGATTCAAAGGTGGCAAGACCTCACAGGCAAAAAGATCGATTTGTTTGTCGGCGATATTACTAACTACGATTTTTTGAGCAAAACGTTGCACCAATTTGAACCGGAAGCGATCGTCCACTTTGGCGAACAGCGTTCCGCACCTTTTTCTATGATCGATCGCGAACACGCCGTACTGACGCAAGTAAATAATGTCGTTGGAACGCTGAATATTCTCTATGCCATGCGCGATAGTTTCCCCGACTGTCACTTGGTCAAGCTGGGGACAATGGGCGAATACGGCACGCCTAATATCGACATTGAAGAAGGGTACATTACGATCGAACACAACGGGCGCAAGGATACCTTACCCTATCCAAAGCAGCCAGGTAGTATGTACCACCTGAGCAAAGTCCATGACAGCCACAACATTCACTTTGCCTGTAAAATTTGGGGCTTACGTGCTACAGATTTGAACCAAGGCGTGGTTTATGGAGTCCTAACAGAAGAGACGGGCATGGACGAGATGCTGATCAATCGCCTCGACTACGATGGGGTGTTTGGTACGGCGCTGAACCGTTTCTGCATCCAAGCAGCGATCGGACATCCGCTGACAGTATATGGTAAGGGCGGGCAGACCCGTGGCTTTTTAGATATTCGGGATACGGTGCGTTGTGTCGAACTAGCGATCGCAAATCCTGCTAATTCTGGTGAATTCCGCGTCTTCAACCAATTCACCGAACTATTTAGCGTCGGCGACTTGGCTGTCATGGTGCAAAAAGCTAGCAATGCGCTAGGACTAAAAGTCGAAGTCAACAATCTCGATAATCCCAGAATCGAGCGGGAAGAACACTATTTCAACGCCAAAAACACCAACTTGCTGAGTCTCGGCTTGCAACCGCATTTCCTCTCAGAAGCATTGCTTGATTCTCTGCTTAATTTTGCGGTCAAGTACCAAGATCGCGTCGATAAAAAACACATTCTGCCCAAGGTTTCTTGGAGAAGATAGTTGGTGGTAATTGGTCATTGGTCATTGGTAATTGGTCATTTGTCCCTCATAATCTGTGGTTGAGGGATAATGTGTTGTTTCAATGCCGCTAGTGACAGAACTTTACCGATCGCAGATCGACCGATTGCCAAAGTCGGGAAATCATATCGTGGCACAATACGATGCCCAGTCTATTGTGGTATACCAAGCTTATCGCCCAGCTATCGGTCGCTTTGCAGCCGAACATGGCTATTTTGGCGGAGAATTTAAATTCGAGCAACTGTCTATCTTGTGAGCGATCCCAACATTGCTAAGAAATTGAGATTATCGGAAAATACTTGCTGGTAACTCTCCCCAGCCTAAGCGCCCCTCAATAAGTATGAAAATTGCTCTATTTACAGAAACCTTCCTACCCAAGGTTGACGGTATTGTCACGCGGTTGCGTCACACGGTCGAACATTTACAACGTAACGGCGATCGCGTTTTAGTCGTTGCTCCTGAAGGGGGGATTACAGAATATAAAGGGGCGAAAGTCTACGGTGTTTCTGGCTTTCCTTTGCCATTGTATCCAGAGTTAAAAATGGCATTACCACGTCCCGCGATCGGTCACGAACTGGAGAGATTCCAACCCGATATCGTTCATGTAGTCAACCCCGCAGTACTAGGACTATCGGGGTTATTTTATGCCAAAGTGCTAAAAATTCCTCTTGTTGCCTCGTATCACACTCATTTACCGCAGTATTTACAGCACTACGGACTAGGAATGTTGGAAGGCTTGCTGTGGGAGTTACTCAAAACCGCCCATAATCAAGCAGAACTAAATCTGTGTACTTCAACGGCAATGGTAGAGGAACTATCCAGCCACGGAATCCAACGAGTAGACTTGTGGCAGCGGGGAGTTGATACGGAGTTATTTCATCCCGATTTAGCTTGTCATGAAATGCGATCGCGGCTGTCTCAAGGTCATCCCGATAGTCCCTTGTTACTCTACGTCGGTCGTCTGTCGGCGGAAAAAGAAATCGAACGGATTAAACCCGTATTAGAAGCAATTCCAGAGGCGCGTTTGGCTTTGGTGGGAGATGGTCCTCATCGTTCGGCGCTAGAGAAGCATTTTGCGGGAACGAATACCCACTTTGTCGGCTATCTCACGGGTAGAGACCTTGGTGCAGCGTTTGCTTCTGCTGATGCGTTTCTGTTTCCTTCGCGGACTGAGACGTTGGGACTAGTTTTACTTGAGGCAATGGCGGCTGGCTGTCCTGTAGTTGCGGCAAATTCAGGTGGAATTGTCGATATTGTCACATCTGGAGTCAATGGTTATTTGTTTGACCCTAGAGATGAAGAAGGGGCGATCGCGGCAACTTTACATCTGTTAGAGCAAAAACAGGAGCGAGAAACCATTCGTCAAAATGCCCGTTTGGAGGCGGAACGCTGGGGATGGGCGGCGGCTACTCGTCAGTTACAGGGATATTATCAGATGGTAGAGTCAAAGCGTTTAGCACAGAATGTATTGGTGGGATAATCAAAAATGTAGAGACGTTACATGTAACGTCTCTACAAAAGAGAAATTTTTAACGCGGATGTAAACATCGTGCTATGGCAATGGAACGTTAGCTATCTTTTTGCTTGTCGTCATTTTGAAATGGGTTTTCACCAATTCCTAACTCTTTTTTCGAGTGTTTGAGTTGTTTCCACAAGTCGCGAATTTTTTTGTATGCTTCATCTGGAGAAATTTTTCCGGCAGTTTCTAAGTTACAGATGTAACTGACATGCTGGGCGAATTCTTGGAGATTGGCGTTAAAGACTAAATTTTCAGGCTGTACTTTGCCATAGTAACGACTGCGAGGATGCAGAAAGTCAGAACTATTTACCATAATGACAATAACTCTCCATAGAAATTTACATAACTCATTCTGTGTATCACGAAAACCGAGCGTCAACTACAGCAATATTACGGAAACTTAGTTTGCGGTTCTATTAATCTTTGGAGTTTTGACCGAATTAAGTTAAGGATTTAGTTGTGTGGCGATCGCTCGATCGAGCGCTAATTTATATTTTTTCACATTCAACCCGACTCTGCGATCTACCACAAGTTGAAAGTTGGATCGCGATCGACAATACTAGCGGGAGTGACGCATTTGAAGTTTCAGATTTCGATCCCCCCTAACCCCCTTAAAAAAGGGGGAACGAATGCCCTACTGCTAACCCAAATACTATTCCTCTTCTAAATCTAAATCTGGGAACGATTGTGGGGGGATTGCAGCGATAATCGCATCGAGTACTTTGGCGACAGGAATAATTTCCAGATCTACGTCAGGATAAGGTTGCCCTTTGGGTACAATTGCCCGCTTAAAGCCTAGTTTAGCAGCTTCTTTCAGGCGCAATTCCATTTGAGAAACGGGGCGGACTTGTCCGCCTAACCCGACTTCTCCAATCAAGACAGTGCGCTGATCGACAATGCGATCGCGGAAAGAAGCGACTACGGCGATCGCGACTCCCAGATCTACAGCTGGTTCTTCCACGCTTAAGCCACCAGCAGAGGCGACATAGGCATCCAGTTTAGACAAAGGAATGCCAACTCGTTTTTCTAACACTGCCAAAATTTGCAGTAAACGGCTGTAGTCTATACCTGTAGTGGAACGACGGGGTGAAGCATAGCTGGTGGGACTGACTAAGGCTTGCAACTCTACCACAATCGGGCGCGTGCCTTCACAAGCAACTACAATTGCGGTTCCTGGTGAAGGATCGTCGCGACTACCGAGAAATAATTCTGAGGGATTGGCGACTTCCCGCAACCCGCGATCGATCATTTCAAAGATGCCAATTTCGTGAGTAGCGCCAAAGCGATTCTTGACTGTGCGTAACAACCGATGGGAGGCGAAGCGATCGCCTTCAAAATAGAGTACCGTGTCTACCAAGTGTTCTAATACTTTGGGACCCGCGATCGCACCTTCTTTGGTAACGTGTCCCACAATTAACATCGTAATATCTTCCCTTTTTGCTACTTGCATTAGGGCTGAGGTACATTCTCGCACCTGTGCCACCGAGCCAGGGGCGGAAGTTAAGGTGGGAAAATAGACGGTTTGGATACTGTCGATTACAGCTACATTGGGTTTGAGCGAATCGACTTCCCTCAGTATTTCTTCGAGATCCGTTTCTGGCAAAACGTATAAATCGGCTCTTGCACTACCATTGTTAACTAAATGACCGTTAGGCGATTGGTTTTGAGGCTGGGGATCTGATTCCTCTATAGAGTTTTGAAATTTAGATACACCCAAACGAGAAGCGCGTAACTTCACTTGCTGTCCCGACTCTTCACCGCAAACGTAGAGAATGCGATAGTTTTGGGCGAGTTGGTTAGAAACCTGTAGTAACAAAGTCGATTTGCCAATCCCTGGATCGCCGCCGATCAAAACCATAGAACCTGGTACAATACCACCACCGAGTACTCGGTCGAGTTCGTCATAGCCAGAACACCAGCGACTCACTTGGCGATCGCTAATTTGGTCGAAAGTTAGAGAAGCGCGGGGTTTTGCGGCTTTAGCGATCGACTTACCATTGCTTTGCGGCGTTTGCTGCCAGCTAACCCCACGAGTTGGTAGCGTCCCGAGAGTTGTACTCGTAATTTGTTCTTCTAAGGAATTGTAAGTCCCGCAGGCAGGACACTTACCAAACCACTGAGGCGACTCTGCGCCACATTCATTGCAAACGAAATAGGTACGGGGTTTGGGCATTCGTTTAGTGCTTTTGTTGCGTTAAGTTAAATTTTGTTGGCAAAACCGCAAATATTAAAAAACCTTGAAAGTAAGTGAGTGCGAGAATTTCGGCTAATTTACGTGGATTGAATGGGATAAGATCTTCATGTAATAGTACTAAAAATTAAAATTCAAAAATGTTGGTTTTAAGGAGCGTTGGTCAATTTGGAAAGTCATAAAGAAAAAATCCTAGTCGTGGACGACGAAGCCAGCATTCGGCGGATCTTAGAAACGCGGCTGTCGATGATTGGTTACGATGTCGTGACAGCAGCAGACGGCGAGGAAGCTTTGGATACATTTCGCAAAGCCGATCCAGATTTGGTTGTCTTGGACGTGATGATGCCGAAGTTAGATGGCTACGGCGTGTGTCAAGAGCTACGCAAGGAATCAGATGTACCAATTATTATGCTAACAGCCCTGGGCGATGTCGCCGATCGGATCACCGGACTGGAATTAGGTGCGGATGATTACGTAGTCAAGCCATTTTCCCCGAAGGAACTGGAAGCACGCATTCGCTCGGTATTGCGACGGGTAGATAAAACAGGTGCTTCGGGAATTCCTAGCTCTGGCGTGATCCAAGTAGGAAGTATCAAAATTGACACGAACAAGCGACAGGTTTACAAAGGAGACGAGCGGATTCGATTAACTGGAATGGAATTTAGCTTGCTAGAGCTGTTAGTCAGCCGTTCGGGGGAAGCCTTTTCGCGATCGGAAATTTTGCAGGAAGTTTGGGGCTATACGCCCGAACGACATGTAGACACTCGCGTAGTAGACGTGCATATCTCGCGACTGCGGGCGAAGTTAGAAGACGACCCTAGTAACCCAGAATTAATCCTTACCGCTAGAGGCACGGGTTATCTATTCCAACGGATTATCGAACCAGGAGAGGAGTGAATGTTGGTGGATAGCGGCTAATGTGGGGGACAAGGGAGACAAGGAGAACAAGGGGGACAAGGGGGCGCAAGGTTGCTGAGGAAGCTGAGGGAACAAGACAAGTCACAATTAAACCCCACACCCTACACCCTACACCCTACACCCTTTCTTCACGCACCACGCACCACGCACCACGCACCACTAAAATGACTAAATCAGATCCAAATCGAGTTATACGGCTAATACCCCTCGTGGTAGGAGGATTAGGTGCTGTGTTGCTGTTGGTCAATCGGTTGCTGACACCGGAACTGACAGTGACTCAGGCACGGTCGGATGTTTTGGGGGCGATTGTCAGTGCGGTGCTGATTTTGACTGGCTTGCTTTGGCAGCAAGTCGCACCGCGCCTGCCGGATGCGGTAGAACTCGTGGGCGAGCAAAAGTTCGAGTTGGCTCCAGACTTGCCCGAAACAGTTAAGACAGAACTAGCATGGGCATCTTATCTGTTATTGACAAATACCGTTACGCGATCGCTGATCGTGTTTTATCGGGGAAAAGTATTGCTGCGGCGCGGCATATTACCAGAGAAAACCGAAGTGACTCCAGGGGCGATCGTCCAACGGGTGCTGGAAAAACATAAACCAGTTTACTTAGTGGCTTTGAGCGTTTACCCAGGACGATTTGAATTTGACTACTTGCCAGAAAACACTCAAGGAGTCATTTGTCAGCCTATTGGTCAGCAAGGCGTAATGATTTTGGGTGCAAATGCTCCCCGCAGCTATACCAAGCAAGATGAAACCTGGATCGGTGGTATTGCCGATAAATTAGACGTTACCCTTTTTAGGGAGCAGGGAGTAGGGAGCAGGGAGTAGGGAAAAAGTCAAAAGTCAAAAGTTAAAAATCAAAATTAACAATTCACTAATGACAAATGACAAATTATGCTAACTCTCTATTGGTTATTAGTTGCCCTGATGGTTGTCGGTGTGATTGGGGCAGTGGTTCCAGGGATTCCTGGGACGAGTTTGATTTTAGTCGCGATCGCAATTTGGGGTGTGGTGCAAGGTTCTTTTGGAAGCATTGCCGTACCTCTAATTGTGACGGTGGTGGTGTTGGCGCTTAGCGTCGGTATCGATCTGCTGGCTACCTTCTGGGGAGCGAAACGCGCAGGAGCCAGCAAATGGGGACAGATTGGTGCGGTTGTTGGTTTGCTATTGGGGATTTTTGGTTTATTGCCTGCTTTGCCGTTTGGTGGTCCCTTGTTAGGAATTTTGCTCGGACCTTTGTTAGGAGCAATTATTGGCGAGTACATTTATCAACGCGATCTTAAACGAGCCTTGAAAGCTGGAATCGGAATTGTAGTCGGTTCTCTGGTGGGAAATTTGATTCAGGGGTTATTGGCAATCGTGGCAGTCGGCTTTTTTCTCTATGCCACGCTACCACAAGTGATGGGATGATCGGACAGTAGGGAGCAAAGATAGCGATCGCGGCTATTGAGCAAATTCGGATGAGCAAATTCGGATTAGCAGATTCGTGGTAGTTGTTCTCCGCTTAACATATCGACAATGCGTTGAGCGCCAATTTTACTCTTCATCGTGACAAAACCAGATGTTTTGCGTTCGGTGACACTGCCAATAATTTGAGCAGATTTTCCTAAAGGATGCGATCGCATAATTTTTATTGCTGTTTGGGTAAATTCTGGTGGCACAAAAGCGACAAATCTTCCTTCGTTTGCCACATAAAGCGGATCGAAACCGAGGATTTCACACGCTCCTTGCACTTCTTCACTTATAGGAATTGAATTTTCATCAATTTCAATTTTGACGCAGGCAGCTTGGGCAATTTCATTCAGGGCGCTCGATAAACCGCCACGAGTCAAATCGCGCAAACAGTGAATTTCAATTTCAGCCGCAAGCAGTTCTAGAATCAGACTTGATAGTGGTGCTGCATCGCTCTCGATGGTAGTTTCAAAGGCTAAACCCTCCCTCTGGGTCATAATAGCAATGCCGTGACGACCGAGATCGCCATTGAGCAGCAACACATCCCCAGGCTGAATTGATTGGGGGGCGATCGCCTGGTCATGCTCGATAATTCCAACACCAGCAGTATTGATAAAAATGCCGTCTCCCTTCCCTTTATTCACAACCTTTGTATCGCCAGTCACGATCTGCACGTTGGCTGTTTGAGCTGCTTGTTGCATCGATCGCACCACCCGCCAAAGCGTTTCCATTGATAGTCCTTCTTCCAAAATAAACCCAGCACTTAAATACAGCGGACGCGCTCCGCTCATCGCCAGATCGTTGACAGTGCCGTTAACTGCCAGCATTCCGATATCGCCGCCTGGAAAAAACAGGGGTTGAACTACATAAGAATCAGTGGTGAAGGCAATTCTGTGACTTGTGAGGTGAATTTCGGCAGCGTCATGTGACGCGCGATCGCTATGGCTAAATGTCGCCAAAAACATTTGTGAAATCAACTGATGCATTAACCTTCCACCACCCCCATGCGCCAGTAGAACGCGGGGATACTTGTCAATTGGGATGGGACAAGACAGGATAAAGTCTTCGGGTTCGCTCACTTACAACTCCTCTGCTCCTCTGCCTCTTGCCTTCTTACACCCGATGCCGATAGCGATAATATGCCGCACAAGCCCCTTCCGAGGAAACCATCGGCGCACCCAAGGGATGTTCTGGCGTACAGCGATCGCCAAAGACAGGACATTCGTGAGGTTTTTTGATGCCTTGTAAGATCTGTCCGCTCAGACATTCGGTAGATTCTGCAATTGCGTAGTTAAAAATATCAAAGCGCTTTTGAGCATCAAATTCAGCATATCGATCGCGTAAGCCCAACCCACTTTGAGGAATACGACCAATCCCGCGCCATTGTCTCGGTACGACCTCAAATACTTCACGCATTAATCGTTGAGCGGTTTCATTTCCACTGCGCCGCACCGAACGAGCGTATTGATTTTCCAGTTGCGATCGCCTCGATTCCAATTGCTGAATGCACATATACGCCCCTTGGAGGATGTCTAACGGTTCAAATCCCGTGACGACAATCGGAATGCGATATTTCTGTACGAGCGGTTCGTACTGGGTGTATCCCATCACCGTGCAGACATGACCGGCTGCTAAAAATCCCTGAACTCGATTATGAGGTGAGGCAAGAATCGCCTCCATTGCTGGCGGAACTAATACGTGAGAAACCAGTAAGGAGAAATTTTTAACTTCCTGTCGCGCAGCTTGGTAAACCGCCATCGCTGTAGCGGGTGCAGTCGTTTCAAACCCCACAGCAAAGAAAACAACTTGTTTGTGAGGATGAGCTTGAGCGATTTTGAGCGCATCAAGCGGAGAATAGACAATGCGAATATCCCCCCCCATTGCCTTAACCGCCAGCAAATCTTTCTCACTCTCCTCTACTCCCCTGCTCCCTGGAACACGCAACATATCTCCAAACGAACAGAAAATAACTTCGGGTTGCGTTGCGATCGAGATCGCCCGATCGATTAATGCCACAGGCGTGACGCAGACGGGACAACCAGGTCCGTGAATTAAGGTAATTTCTGGGGGTAAAAGTTCATCTATGCCAAATTTGACAATAGAATGGGTCTGACCGCCGCAGATTTCCATAATTGTCCAAGCTTGGGTAGTAATGGCAGCGATCGCCCGCGCGTATTGCCCAGCAGCATCAGCATCTCGGTATTCGTCAACAAACTTCATTGTCATCCATCCCCCACATAAATCCCCATACAGCGAGCGGTTTGTACGAGATAGTTATCAGGTGCTACAGGCAAAGGACTTCGAGCGACAACATCAGCGATCGGAACATCTACAACTTGTCCATTTTGCCAAGCCACCATTTGACCGTATTGTTCCCGCGCAATTAAATCTACTGCTGCCTTACCAAAAGCTGTTGCACTCAAGCGGTCTAAAGCCGATGGTATACCACCGCGCTGAATATGCCCTAAGATCGAAACCCGAACGTCAAGGCGATCGCTTTGGTTGTTGTAGGATTTGATTTGATTGGCAATGTACTGTCCCATGCCGCACTCTAGAGAGGCAAAATTTTGTGTTTCTGCAATAGAACTATCGTTAGCAGTTTTAGCACCTTCAGCAACAACAACGATCGCAAATTTTCGTCCCCAGCGATCGCGCAGTTCGTTAATTTGATGGCAAACTCCGTCAATCGAGTAAGGAATTTCGGGAATGAGAATACAATCTGCTCCGCCTGCGATCCCAGCATGGAGTGCTAGATGCCCTGCTGTGCGTCCCATAACTTCCACAACCATGACGCGATCGTGACTGGCAGCAGTAAAGGTGAGACGATTCAAAGCATCAACAATCGTATTGACAGCCGTATCAAACCCGATTGCTCGTTCCGTAAGTGCCACATCGTTATCGATTGTCTTGGGAATCGCGATGAGATTCCAGTTTCCTTGACAAGCTAGTTGGTGGAGAATGGCGAGACTGCCATCGCCACCGATCGCAATTAAGGCATCTAACGCCAACGCCCGATAACTAGCAATAATTTCACTCGCATGAGCTAGCGTGTCTCCTTTATTAATCGATCCTAAAATCGTGCCACCCATGCTGAGTAAAGGATCGATACCGCGTAAATCTAAGCCATGCAAATTGAGTAACGTCGTCTTGCGCTCCAATAACCCTTGGGTAGCGTAAGGAATCCCTAGCACTTCCCAATCGTGTTGTAGCTTGGCATGGCTGACAACAGCCCGAATCGCACAATTTAACCCGGGGCAGTCACCGCCACTGGTCAAAATACCAATTCGTTTTTGCATAGGGTTTTGGTAGTTGGTAGTTGGTAGTTGGTAATTGGTAATTGGTCATTTGTAGTAATTAATGGATAGTTGTTATTAGTTTTGACTTTTGACTTTATCCAAAATAATGAGACGTATCGAAAACTCGTTCCCATTCTGGTTTGTAGGTTTGGAGCGATCGCATGTATTGGGCGCGTTCAAAGGTACTCTTGTCGGGACAATTTTTCTGACTCATGCTTCCTTGTAGTTGCCGCACGGATTCATACTCGTGTTCTACCATCCATTCACGCATTTCCTGCTCGATCGCGCGGATCTGGTCGATGCCGTGCCGTAGCAACACCGAACAAAGCATCGTGATGTTAGCTCCTGCCATCAACAACTTGATGGCATCTTGCCCTTTGTGGATGCCGCTGGTTGCAGCCAAACTAGCATTGATGCGATCGTAGAGAATTGCAATCCAACGCATCGGTAAACGCATGGACTGCGGCGTACTTAAAAGCACGTTTGGTTCAACCTCTAGGGTTTTGAGGTTGATGTCTGGTTGATAGAAGCGA
Source organism: Chroococcidiopsis sp. [FACHB-1243] (assembly GCF_014696895.1). Taxonomy (NCBI): domain Bacteria; kingdom Bacillati; phylum Cyanobacteriota; class Cyanophyceae; order Chroococcidiopsidales; family Chroococcidiopsidaceae; genus Chroococcidiopsis; species Chroococcidiopsis sp. [FACHB-1243]. Next base: position 20,443 of record NZ_JACJQX010000021.1, read on the forward strand.
TTGAACAAAACAAGAGCATTTGCCCCTGCGATGTCCAAACGTCGCGCCATATTTGCCATATTGGTAAAATAAGGGCTGAGTTTGACCGCTACGGGAATTGTCACGGCAGCTTTAACCGATCGCAAAATCTCAATGTAGGTTTGCTCGATTTGTTCGCCTGTCAAGTCCATATCTGTAGGGACATAATACACATTCAATTCCAGTCCGTCTGCTCCTGCTTGCTGGATTTGTCTGGCATAGTTAGTCCAACCGCCAACAGATGAACCGTTGAGACTAGCAATGAGAGGAATATTGATTTTCTCCTTTGCCCTTTGGATATGATTGAGATATTCTTCCGAGCCGACTCGAAAGCTGTGGGGTTCTGGGAAATAAGTTAGAGCTTCAGGATAGCTTTCAGTCCCATGCGTCAGGTGATGGTGCAGTTCGTAGCGCTCTTGGCGTAATTGTTCTTCAAATAGAGAATGCATCACAACAGCCGCCGCCCCCGCATCTTCCATTCGCTTGATATTGTCGATATCCTCAGAAAGGGGTGAGGCTGAAGGTACGAGGGGCGATCGCAACTGTAACCCCATGTAAGTTGTAGTTAAGTCCATTTGTCTCCCTCCTAAAACCTTGAAGTTAGGAAAAGAACTTGAGAGCTAATGAATAGTTTCAGGCGATCGCGCAGCTAGATATTCATACAAGCGCCAACGAGCATTGACATCTTGCTGTGCCTCTGCTAGGAACTGCTTAGCTGCTTCTGGCTTGCTATGAGTCAACATCTTGAAGCGGTTTTCCAGATACATATATTGCTCTACTGGGAGTTTCGGAGCGTGGGAATCAAGTTGGAGCGGGTTTTCTCCCTGCTGAATCCGGTCAGGGTTAAAACGATACAACAGCCAGCGCCCTGAATCTACCGCAGCCTTTTGATTTTGCATCGCTGTTGCCATATTGATGCCGTGGGCGATGCAATGGCTGTAGGCAATAATCAACGATGGACCTTCGTAAGCTTCAGCTTCTAAAAAGGCTCTAAGTGTATGCTCGTCTCTTGCGCCCATTGCTACACTTGCCACGTAGACATTTCCGTAAGTCATGGCAATTAAACCCAAGTCTTTTTTGGGTGCGGGTTTACCACCAGCAGCAAATTTAGCTACTGCTCCCTTGGGGGTAGCTTTAGACATTTGCCCGCCAGTGTTGGAATAAACCTCTGTATCGAGAACGAGGATATTCACATTACGTCCGCTCGCCAGGACATGATCGAGTCCACCAAAGCCAATATCATAAGCCCAACCATCACCGCCAATAATCCAGACGCTCTTTTTCACTAGGTAGTCAGCAAGTGATTTTAGATTTTGGATTTTAGATTGGTAATTAGTAGTCGGTAATTGGTAATTGGTAGTTGCTCCCCCATCCTCCTCAGCTCCCTCAGCTCCCTCAGCTCTTTTCCCTTGCTCTCCTGCTCCTCTGCCCCTCTGCCCCTCTGCTCCCTGACTATTTGATAATTCGTCCAATTTTTGTTTGAGTAATTCAACTCTTTGGCGCTGTTCGGAGATATCTGCTTCATCCTGTTGTTCGGCAGTGAGGATGCTTGTTGCTAGTTCTTCACCTACTGCTGGTGCTAGCAGGCGCAGTAATTCGCTAGCAATTTCTGTGTGTTTGTCGATCGCAACGCGAAAGCCCAAGCCAAATTCGGCATTATCCTCAAATAAGGAATTAGACCAAGCAGGACCCCGCCCCTCGGCGTTGTGCGTCCAAGGTGTAGTAGGTAAGTTACCACCGTAGATCGAAGAACAACCAGTGGCATTAGCAATGACGGCGCGATCGCCAAATAATTGACTAACTAGTTTTAAATAGGGCGTTTCTCCACAACCCGCACAAGCGCCAGAAAATTCAAATAACGGCTCTTGCATTTGCTGCTGATTAATCTTATGCAGTTTCAATTGAGTGCGATCGGGATTGGGAATATTTAAGAAGAAATCCCAATTCTCCCGTTCTTGTTCCCGCAATGGTTGCTGCGGCTGCATATTAATTGCTTTCAGTTTTGGTTGTGACTTGTTTTTGGCGGGGCAAACATCCACGCAGATGCCACAGCCCGTACAGTCTTCCGGTGCAACTTGGATGGTAAATTTTAAACCTTGCCAGTCGTGTTCCCGTGCATTGCTACTCTTAAAGGTGGCTGGAGCAGTTTCTAGTTGCTGCGGTTCGTAAACTTTGCTGCGAATCACGCTGTGGGGACACACCATCACGCACTTACCACACTGGACGCATACATCTGAATCCCAAACTGGAATTTCCTGAGCAATATTGCGTTTTTCCCACTTCGATGTTCCACTAGGATAAGTTCCGTCTGCGGGCATGGCACTTACTGGTAGCTCGTCACCCTCCCGCGCCATCATTTTTCCTAAAACATCTCGGACAAAAGCTGGGGCTGAATTGGGAATTGGTAGTTGGTAGTTGGTAATTGGTAGTTGGCTTTCGCTATTTTCTACTACTAGTGGTTCGTAATTGACTTCATCCAGATGTGCTAGTGTTGCATCAACCGCATTGATATTCATCTGGACAATTTCATCGCCTTTCTTGCCGTAGGTTTTGCGGATAGATTGCTTAATTTGGGTAATAGCTTCATCTTTTGGTAGCACGCCAGAGAGGGCGAAGAAGCAAACTTGCATAACGGTGTTAATTCTTCCACCCATCCCAGCGTTGCGGGCAACTTGGTAGGCATTAATGACATAAAATTTCAGATGTTTTTGAATAATTTGAGCTTGGAGCGATCGCGGTAAATAATTCAAAACTTCATCTGCTGGGTAGGGACTATTGAGCAAGAGAGTACCACCAGGGACGATCTCTTTGAGTAATGGAAATTTCTCGATAAACTCCCACTGATGACAAGCAACAAAGTTAGCCCGATTGACTAAATACGTGGAGCGAATCGGCTGCGTTCCAAATCGTAAATGAGAAACTGTCACAGAACCCGATTTTTTGGAATCGTAGACAAAATAGCCTTGAGCGTAGTTTTCTGTCTGTTCGCCAATAATTTTGATGGAATTTTTATTGGCTCCTACAGTTCCATCCGCACCCAATCCATAAAAGATGGCTTGCACTACATGCTCTGATTTAATCGAAAACTCAGGATCGTACGGCAGACTAGTGTGAGTCACATCATCGTTGATGCCCACGGTAAAGTGATTTTTAGGTCGATCTAGCGTGAGGTTATCGAAAACTGCTTTAACCATCGCTGGGGTAAATTCTTTGGATGATAAGCCGTAGCGTCCACCGACGATCTGGGGAGTCGGGGAAGTGGCTAGTGGCTGGTGACTAGTGGCTAGAATTGCTTCCTTGTCTCCCTTGTCTCCCTTGTCTGCTCCTAGTCTCCTCTGCTCTGCATATTCGCACACAGCGGTAACAACATCCTGATACAACGGCTCACCTGCTGCGCCTGGTTCTTTGGTGCGATCTAAAACTGCGATCGCTTTGATTGTTACAGGTAACGCTTCGACAAATCTTTTGGCATCAAAGGGGCGATAGAGTCGGACTTTGACGACTCCTACTTTTTCGCCACTAGCATTAAGGTAATCTACAGTTTCGTGGACGGCTTCGCAACCAGAACCCATTAACACAATGACTCTCTCTGCTGCTGGATCGCCATGATATTCAAATAATTGGTATTGTCTGCCTGTTAGTTGGGTGAATTCATCCATCACCTTTTGGGTAATGTCTGGGCAAGCTAGATAGTAAGGATTGACAGTCTCTCTAGCTTGAAAGTAAACGTCGGGATTTTGGGCTGTACCCCGAATCACTGGGCGATCGGGAGTTAGGGCGCGATCGCGATGGGCAAAGACTAGCTCGTCAGGGATGAGCGATCGCATGTCATCTTCTGTCAATAGTCCCACTTTGGCAATTTCGTGGGAGGTGCGGAAGCCATCGAAGAAATGCAAGAAAGGAATTCGCGATTCTAATGTTGCTCTTGTGGCGATAAGAGCGAAATCGTGAGCTTCTTGCACTGATGCCGCACATAACAAAGCAAAACCGGTTGTCCGTGCTGCCATCACATCGCTATGATCGCCGAAGATGGAGAGGGCTTGAGCGGCAAGCGATCGCGCTGCTACGTGAAAGACTGTCGGTGTCAGTTCTCCGGCAATTTTGTACATATTCGGCAGCATCAACAATAATCCCTGCGATGCCGTGAAAGTCGTCGTCAGCGAACCTGTCTGTAAAGCACCGTGAAGCGCCCCAGCAACACCTCCCTCGCTCTGCATTTGGACTACGGCAGGAACATTACCCCAAATATTTGCCCTGCCTTCTGCTGTCCAAGCGTCAGCCCATTCAGCCATTGGTGAGGAAGGAGTGATGGGATAAATGGCAATGACTTCATTCAAGCGATAGGCAACTTGAGCAACTGCCTCATTACCATCTAGGGTTGCAAATGTTTTTGTTTTCATCTTTTCAACCTTTGCAAGCTTCTAAAGTATTACCATGTGACTGTTTTGGCTCTACCTTGAAGTTAGAAGGAAAACTTGAGGAACCTGTGAGGAGAATAGAAGGGGAACCAACGATCGCTCAATTTTGCATTTCTTGTAAATAATTCAACGTACGTTCTGCTTCTTGTGGATCGAGAATGCTTAGAGCAAAACCTACATGGACGATTACATAGTCATCTACTTTTGCATCAGGAACATAGGCAAGACTGACTTCTTTAATTACTCCACCAAAGCTAACTTTTCCAGTTCGCATCAATGGTTCTTGTTCGTTATTAATACTGATAATTTTTCCTGGAACTGCTAAACACATGGCTGGTGCTTCCTGTTGCTTAAGTGAAAAGTTGCTGCCACAATTTGTCCTAGCGCGATTCCCCCATCATTCGGTGGAATGTATTGATGCCAATAAGGACGAAAATTTTCTGCTTGCAATCTTTTAATGGCTCTTTCAGTTAAATACTTATTTTGAAAACAACCGCCTGTAAGTATAATTTTCCCTTCACCCACAGATTTTGCTACGGCAACTACGATCTCAACGAGCGTATTGTGAAACTTAGCTGATATTTTTCCGAGTGGTAAACCACATTTTATATCTACTAAAATTCCTCGCACCATCGGTAGCCAGTCAACGATCGCAGGCGATGACGTTGCCAAAATCTCAAAGCTATAGCACTCGTCAGGATCAAATCCGGCGATCGCAAACTCTAGTTCCATTGCTGCTTGTCCTTCAAACTGGTTTTGTTGACGCAATCCTACAATTGAAGCGATCGCATCAAATAGCCGTCCCATACTAGAAGTTACTGGCGTATTGAGATTTCTTTGCAGCATTGTCTGCAAAATTCCCAACTCGCGATCGCAAAAAGCTTGTACTGGTGCTAGGTGCTTCATTTCAAACACCTCGTCTCCAAAAATCTCGTAGAGCAAACCAATTGCGACTCGTCTCGGCTCTTTAATCGCCTTTTCTCCCCCAGGCAGCCGAAAAGTGTGCAGATGGGCGACACGCTCAAATGATGTTTCTGTAACGAGCAAAAATTCTCCGCCCCAAATTGTACCGTCTAGTCCGTAGCCAGTACCGTCCCAAGCAACACCCAAGACGGATTGAGAGTCATGCATTCCAATTAAATTATTTTCAGCCATGCATGAGAGAACGTGAGCGTAGTGGTGTTGTACTGGAATCGCAGGAATCCCAGAATTACGCGCAAATTGAGTAGAGAGGTAATCGGGATGAAGATCGCAGGCGATCGCCACTGGTTTTGTCTGATAAAGTTGTTGAAAATCTGCGATCGCCCGTTCAAAAGCATTCACTGCTGGTACTGTTTCTAAATCTCCGATATGCTGACTGACAAAAACTTGCTCTTTGACACAAAGCGCGATCGTATTTTTGAGATGCGCCCCTACTGCGAGAAGGGAGTCGGTAGGGGCGCACTGCTGTACGCCCCTACTAAGGAGTTGGGAGTCGGGTGTAGTAATTGGTAGTTGCTCCTCTGCTCCTCTGCTCCTCTGCTCCTCTGCTCCCTGCTCCCAGCTCGTCCCTGCTCCCTGAATCGACAAAGGTGCATAGCCACGGGCGCGACGTAAAACCATTTCTCTTCCCATCATCACGCACACGACAGAATCATCTATAGGACGGGCGATTGGTCGGTTATGGACGAGGAAAACTTCAGCAATGCTACTCAGGCGTTGCAGTGCTTCTTTTTCATCAATACAAATAGGTTCATCTGTTAAATTGCCACTGGTAGCAACTATCGGAAAACCCAACTCAGCCATGAGTAGGTGATGTAGAGGAGTGTAAGGCAACATCACGCCTAAATAGGGATTGCCAGGAGCAACTGAGGGGGCGATCGCGCTGTCAACTTCTAACTTCCGTTGCAGCAGTACAATTGGAGCTTGAGGCGATCGCAATAGGCTTGCTTCCAATTCTGAAACTTGACAGTGTACTTGAATCGATTCCAGCGATGGATACATCAGGGCTAGGGGTTTTGCCTCTCGCTGCTTGCAACGGCGCAGTTTTTGCACGGCTGCTTCGTTACGTGCGTCTACTACCAGATGAAACCCGCCCAAACCCTTGATAGCAAAGATCTTTCCTTGACAAATCGATGCAGCAGCTTGAATCAATGCTTGATGATGTAATGCTAGAACATTGCCATCTCGCTCCCATAACTCCAGCTGGGGTCCGCATTCAGGACAGGCATTAGGTTGGGCGTGAAAGCGACGATCTAATGGATTTTCATACTCAGACTGACAATGAATGCACATCTGAAACTTTTTCATTGTCGTATTGGCGCGATCGTAGGGCAAAGCTTTAATAATGCTAAAGCGGGAACCGCAGTTAGTACAGTTGGTGAAGGGATAACCGTAGCGGCGATCGCTTTTGTTGAAAATTTCGCGCAGACAATCCGAGCAAGTGGCAAGGTCGGGTAATATTGTTGCTGATTTCTCACCACCCGTACTGGTGCGAATCTCAAACTGCTGGTAGCCTATGGGAGCGAGAAATTTTGATTCTAGACTTTGAATTATCGAACGAGGCGGCTTTTGTTGCTCGATGCGTAATAAAAAATTCTGTAACTGCGCTTGAGTGCCTTCTACGTCAACCAAAACCCCTTGGGCAGAATTGTTCACCCATCCTACAAGTTCTAATTCTGTTGCCAGTCGGTAGATAAACGGACGGAAGCCTACTCCCTGTACAGCACCGCGAATAGTTACGTGTAAACGTTGTTTTAGGATTGACATCTTGTCTTATAGCAAAACTTCATCGACTCCTCGCCTTGCTGTTGGTTTTACCTCAGAACCAAAACCCAGACGCAACAGAATTTGTGGATAGCTCAATGCGTAGATTAATTTGCTCAGTTGCGATCGCAAAGTTGGCACTTCAATCGGCTGATTTAAAAGAAACTTGAACTGCTCTGTAGGTGTACCATTTTGGGGAAATTCAGCTGCTTCAATCTTCCAGAAATTGGATATTATAGACATGGCGATCGCCTCGCAGTATTCATAAACTTGCTCGATAATCTCGCAGGTTTTCAGCAATAGAAATTATTGCATTTGATTTTATCTATTATTTTTATCTCTAATCCACCTTCAAATTAGCTCAATACCACAACCTATTCACCAATTTTTTTCACAAACATCAAAAGTATTAGTTGTCGTTTGACTTTTAACTTTTGACTTTTTCAGTCTTCTTGCCAATCTTCACGACCTAATAAATCGATGATTCGATCTCTAAGCAAAAAATCATTTTCCTCTAACTCAATTTCTACACAAACCCACTCACGACCTGGAATGTATTTGCACAAAGCATAAATTGGTTGGTGACGGTCAACAAGTCCTTTATCAACGAGTTGACGTGCTTCGTCTTTGATAGCATTGATGTCGTACTTAACTGATGTTTTCATACAAATTACCTTTTACCCAGTAAATAGTTAACTGTTAACCGTTAACCGTCAGCAGTCAACAGCTAGCATCCGAGATGTAATAACCCTTGAAAATTGCTATAGCATCAGGTTGGTTTAAACCATCTCTCGTTTGGTTATTGGTTATAGGTTTAACTTAGCAAGCAAATTTGAGGAAATTGTGAGTAACTCAACGTTCTCCCAGACCGTTTGAGGATTCATGCAGAACCAAACAAACAAAATCTGCCTTGTGTAACCGCTCGATTTGCCATTCCAACTGCGATCGCACTAGAGTAAATCTGTACCCTGCCGCAGTCTCTCAACCTTGACTCAATCTCAAGCCAAGCGAATCGATCTCCAAGAATCTCACCTCAACCGCGCTCGTGCAAGTATCCGCCAAGCGCTATCTTGGTATGGGCATCTGCGTAAACCCAATCCACAACCTGTAAAGCTGGAATTAGCTGGGCTGGTTAAACCAGATTTAGAAGTCCTAACTTCCACGCTGAATAAATTAGAAACGAATGTCATTTGTATCGCTGCTTTTGGATTGGTGAGTCGAGGTAAATCAGCGGTTCTCAATGCCTTAGTCGGGCAGAAAATTTTACCCACAGGTCCCCTACACGGTGTGACTCAATATCCCCGTTCCGTGCGTTGGAATCCAGGTGGAAAAGTACAGATTGAATTAATCGACACGCCAGGATTAGATGAAATTGAAGGTCAAGCTAGGGCGCAAATGGCAAAGGATGTAGCGCGACAAGCTGACTTAATTTTATTTGTCGTCGCTGGCGATATTACCCGTACTGAATATCAAGCACTTTGCGAACTACGGCAAGCACAAAAACCGCTAATTTTAGTCTTCAATAAAATCGATTTATATCCCGAAACAGACAGGGAAGCAATCTATAAAAATCTCCAACAATTAGGGGCAGGTAGTCCGACAGCAAGACGCTTACAGCAACTTTTGTCTAGCGATGAAATTGTCATGGTGGCGGCGGAACCAGCAGCAGAAGAAGTGCGGGTAGAATATCCCGATGGACAAGTTGCTTACGAGTGGGAAACACCACCACCTCAAATTGCAGAGTTACAGCAAAAGATTTTACACGTACTCAATCGCGAAGGGCGATCGCTACTCGCTTTAAATGCTTTACTACAAGTAAAAGATGCAGAAGCGGCGATCGCAGGTAAAACTCTAGATCGTCTTAATGAAGCGGCGGAAGATTTAATTTGGCAATATACCAAATATAAAGCTTTAGCTGTCGGATTCAATCCGATTGCTGTACTTGACGTTTTAGGCGGATTTGTTGCCGATCTCGCCCTAATTCGTGCTTTGGCTAAGTTATATAATTTACCGATGACGGGATTTGAAGCCACAAAGTTGTTGAGGACAATTTTATTCAGTTCTGGTGGGTTATTGTTGAGCGAATTAGGAAGCGGGATGTTATTAGGCTTGGGTAAAAGTGCGACGGCGATCGCCTCTGGAGATAATCCGTTCAATATTACTGCATTTGCAGGGACTGCGATCGCTCAAGGGGGAATTGCTGGTTATGGTACGTATGCTGTGGGAAAAGCCGCTCAAGTGTATTTAGAAAAAGGCTGTAGTTGGGGACAATTTGGTGCGAGTACTGTAATTCAAGAAATTTTATCTCAAGTCGAGCCAAATACAATTTTGTATCGATTGCGGTTGGAATTGGGGCAACATTTGAGTTAAGCAAGTCAAAAGTTAAAAGTTAAAAGTCAAAAATGTATAACAGCCTAATAAATGTAGGCGAACGCAGATAAATGTATCGTAGGGGCGGGTTTTACCCGAAATCTTTGTCGGAGTCAAAAACGATTAACAAATCCGCCCTCAGATCTTGGCGATCGCAATTTAGAATTTTGCAATAGATTATTGTTTCGAGATTGTGTATATGAATACCATCGCCCTAGACTTACATTCAGTAATAGACTTGACCGACGAGCAATTTTTTCAGCTTTGTCAACAAAACCGAGATCTCAAGTTTGAGCGCACTGCAACAGGAAAAATAGTAATTATGCCACCTACAGGATGGGGAACGGGAAACCGTAATGTAGAGCTTTCATTTCAACTACAAGCTTGGAGCCGCTCTAACGATTTAGGCATTGCTTTCGATTCCTCTACAGGTTTTATCCTACCTAATAGAGCTATCCGTTCTCCTGACGCTGCATGGGTAAGACGAGATCGAATTGAAGCAATAAATCCAAATCCAGACAAGTTTTTACCCCTAGCGCCCGATTTTATTGTGGAACTGATGTCGGCTAGCGACATGCTCGAAGATGTACAAGTCAAAATGCGAGAATATATAGAAAATGGGGTGCGCTTAGGTTGGTTGATTGACTCCAAACAGCAATATGTTGAGATTTATCGTCAAGGACGAGAAGTAGAAGCGCTATTATCTCCCACCACCTTATCAGGAGAAGATATACTACCTGGGTTTATTTTAGATCTACAGGGTATTTTGTCGGCAGATCGGTAAACTGGAATATCCAAACGGTTTAACATGAGATTTAGTGACCATCGTGCAAAAAGCGCGATCGCTAAAAACATAGTTGCCCTGTTATGACCCTGACAATCTACAACACTCTCACTCGTCATCAAGAACCATTTGAGACTGTCGAACCAGGCAAAGTCAAAATGTACTACTGTGGCGTAACAGTATACGACTATTGCCATTTGGGTCATGCACGCGCTTGTGTTATCTGGGATGTCGTGCGGCGCTACCTGCAATTTCTAGGGTACGAAGTCACGTACATTCAGAATTTTACTGATATTGACGATAAAATTCTCAACCGCGCCCGTCAAGAAAATTCCTCAATGGAAGCCGTAGCCGAACGCTATATCCAAGCATATTTTGAGGATATGACGCGGCTGAATGTCAAAGAAGCCGATGCCTATCCCCGCGCTACGCATACGATGAATGGCATCCAAAGGCTAATTTTTGAATTAGAACAAAAAGGCTATGCCTATCCCGCAGATGGCGATGTCTACTACGCTGTCAAACAGTTTCCCGAATATGGAAAGTTGTCGGGACGCAAATTAGAAGACATGCAAGCGGGCGCTAGCGGGCGCGTAGACGCAGAAGACCCAGAAGGAAGAAAAAAACAAGAACCATTTGATTTTGCTCTGTGGAAAGCCGCTAAACCAGGGGAACCAGCGTGGGAATCACCTTGGGGTGCAGGTCGCCCTGGGTGGCACATTGAATGTTCGGCAATGGTGCGCGATCGCCTGGGTGATACGATCGACATTCATGCAGGGGGCGCAGATTTAATTTTCCCCCACCACGAAAATGAAATTGCCCAAAGCGAAGCCGTTACGGGCAAAACCCTCTCCCATTACTGGATGCACAACGGGATGGTGAAGGTCAACGGGGAAAAAATGTCTAAATCCCTGGGCAACTTTATCACGATTCGCGAGTTACTCGATCGCCCCACCGATCCGATGGCAGTTAGGTTATTCGTCCTACAAGCACATTACCGCAAACCAATAGATTTTACCGACGAAGCGATCGCGGCGGCTACCAATGGCTGGCATACCCTCAGAGAGGGATTGTTGTTTGGACATCAATATGGCAAACAATTAGAATTCGGAATTCGACGCGGCTTTAATGACGAGGAAACCTCGTCATCCGCCTGCTTGACTTCGGAATTCGGAATTGAAGACAATTTCATCCCTGAAGTCGTACAAAGATTTAAACAGGCAGTCAATGATGATTTCAACTTCCCAAATGGATTGGCTGTGTTGCAACCCTTAGCAAAGGAATTGGCGCGGGAAGGTAATCTATTGGTACACCAAGGCAAGACAGAAACTCCACCGGAGGAATTACAACGCCAGTGGTATACTTTGGTGACTTTAGCTGAGGTTTTAGGATTTACTGCCGCACCAGAAGCCGACACTACGACTAATGACGGTTTAAGCGATCCAGAAATTGAAGCTATGCTGGAACAAAGGCAAGCTGCTAGAAAAGCAAAGAATTTTGCCGAATCAGACCGCATTCGCGACGAACTACAGGCTCGCGGAATCACTGTAATTGATAGTCGTGATGGTACGCGATGGCATCGCAACTAAATCGTCCTTTGTTGTCTGTATCTAACTTGCTGCTCCTCGTTGCCACCGTTTTTGTGGCAATTTTGTTGTGGCAAATCCGAGGCTTATTAGTAACTTTAATGATTGCTGTTGTTTTAGCAGCCGCGATCGCGCCTATTGTCAACATAGCAGAAAGATTGCGGTTTCCTCGTTGGCTGGCAGTCATTGGCGTATATCTCACTTTAGTGGCTGGCTTAACTGGAGTCGGTTTACTTGTCGGTCCTACCCTGATCGCTCAGATTGAAACTTTGGTGAGAATACTGCCGGTTTATATCGACAATCTTGTCGGACTGGTAGAACAATTCGCGCTCAAATTGGGAATCACTGAATCGGAGATCGAGCAGTTTTTTGACCTGCAAGCATTAACGGGGTGGGTAATTCGTTCTGGTCAACAATTATTAGTCAGTTCCTACGACATCACCACCGGAATTTTAGGCGGAATATTTAACTTAATTCTGGCGTTCTTGCTTTCAGGCTATATGGTTGCTGGTAGGGAAAATTTAATTTCAGGTTTAGTCAATTTATTTCCCCAACCGTGGAACGATCGTCTTGCCGAGCAAGTCGAACCAATCGCCCGTCGTATGGGAGGATACATTCAAGGTCGAGTCTTGGTTTCAGCAATTTTATCCGTTGCCATTACAATCGGTTTGGGAATTTTAGGTTTATCAGAATTTGCCCTAGCTTTAGGAGCGATCGCTGGATTTACCAATTTAATTCCTTTCCTCGGACCCATCTTAGGTGTAATTCCGGCTTTAGTTGTCGCTATTTCCCAAGGTGGCTGGACGTTTTTGTGGGTATTGTTGTTGTTTATCGTCGTCCAGAACCTAGAAACCTACGTCCTAGATCCCCTACTTGTTGGTTCCTCCGTCCAAGTCCATCCGCTCTATCAACTACTAGCGGTTTTAGGGGGAACTCAAGTTCTCGGCATTCTAGGAGCCGTGATCGTGCCACCCTGGATTGCCGGAGCATCAGTATTATTAGAAAACCTATATTTACGACCGAAATTATTAGCTGAAGGCAAAGCAATAGGTAAGTCGTAAGTCGTCAGCCGAAATTAACTGCTCGTGCGCTCCCTGCTCCCTGCTCCCTTTCTTCACTGATAACTGATTCAAGCGGATTTCCGCTGCTGTGTTTCATCTGGTTCCAACTGCCGTCGTCCGTTGTAGATGATGCGGAGTGCTTCTGTCAGTTGCTGCTCCAAGCTATTAAGGACAGCATCGGCATAATCATCCGCACCGCGTAGAATATCCTCTGCCTCCATAATTGCCTCTTGCCGCATCCGCTCGATTTGCCGTTCTGCTTCTTGACGCAGGCGATCGATTTGTTGCAGATTTTCTTCTTGCGCTAATAAGCACTCTTGTTGAACTTGCTGCTGGAGTTGCCTAGCTGAGAGGTCAGCTTGTTGTACAATAGTCGTCCGATCGACAATCTGGGCTGCTTGTGTCTGTGCCGTCTGAATAATTTCATCGGCTTCTTGTTCTGCCTGCAAGAGAATGTTTTGTCTTTGCGCGACGATCGCTTGTGCTTGTTGTAACACAGTTGGTAGGAGCGATCGAATCAGATCGATTCGATCTAGCAACTGCTCCTCATCTACTAGTGTTCTGCGCGTCAGAGGAATATGGGGACTAGAAAGAATTATTTCTTCTAGCCGAGCCAATTCCTGCTGAATTTCTCCGCTACCTAGATCGGCAGCATCTGCTAGCGGCGGAAAGCCTCTATTCTCTTCAGGCTCTAGATTGGGTGAGTTTTGGCTTGGCATCGGTAAACATCCCGAGCAATGTGTGGTGGGACTAGATGGTCGATGGAACCGCCAAATTTAGCGATCTCTTTCACCACACTACTACTTAAAAAACTGTACTCATTTGATGTCGCCAAAAAAACAGTTTCAATTTCAGATGATAGCGTTTTATTGATGTGAGCCATCTGTAATTCAGCTTCAAAGTCTGAAATTGCTCGTAAACCACGGATGAGAGCTTTAGCTTGTCGCATTTGGGCGTAATTGACGGTTAGACCATCAAAACTATCAACTTCCAGATTAGGTAAATGACGAGTGGTGAGGCGAATTTGTTCTAGCCGTTCTTGCACGGTGAACATAGGTGTTTTATTCGGATTGCGCAACACGGCAACGACTAAGCGATCGAATAGCTCACAACCGCGTTCGATAATGTCGAGATGTCCCAAGGTAATTGGATCGAAGCTACCAGGATAAATGGCTAGCACTAGTCAACAGCCTCAGAGTTACTGGAAAATTATAAATCAGTTATCAGTTATCAGTTATCAGGGAATAGGGAGCAGGGGAGCAACTACCAATTACCAATTACCAATGACAAACAAAGTACCGCTAAAATTGAATGCAGCAGTGTTCTGGCTGGAATTGGTGGGCGCTCGATCGGGCTTAACCTAAAACCACTTTTGCCATTGGTGCTGTAGAGACGAGAGTGAATATCGAGCCGCAATCGCCAATTCTGGCGTTGAGAAGCGGGCTGAGGGGAAACTGGAGTATGACGGTCAAAAAATTAACGGAAGCTGACAGAACAGAAATTTTGGATTTGTATCGCAATACAGGAGAGACAACATCAACGCTAGCAGATCGCTATGGAGTGAGCAACTCTACGATTAGTCGCTTCTTAAAAGTGACTTTGCCAGAAGATGAGTATGAAACGCTCATTGCAGCTAAACGGGCGGCTCGGACTCCTGGGGGAGCAGAGAGAGAAGAGGTAGCAGCGATCGCTTCCCCTGTGGTAGAAGTACCCTCACCCACCCTAGAAGCACCCATACTAAAAACAATATCTGAACCCGAACCAGCTATTGAAGCCCTTACCCCCAAACCTGTTAAAAAACGGCGTTCGACAGCGAAGACTGGAGCAGAAATCGAACCGCTAGCGGAACAATTAGAATTACTTAGTAACCCTTCCCTACCTGTAGAAGAAGAAGTGCGCGAGGAGGTAAGCGCAGAGGCTAGCGAGATTGCAGCAATTATGGTAGGAGAAGAATTGCTCGATGAAGATGAAGACGAAGATGATGAGGATGACGATCTAGAAGATTTAGAAGATTTAGAAGATCTAGACGACGACGACGATTTCGAGGAAGAGACAACACCAGTTATTAGAAGGCGATTGCCCGTCGAAAGCTTCGTCAGGGTGTTACCCTTATCAGAAGCAATGCTGCCGAGAACATGTTACATCGTGATCGATCGCATGGCAGAATTAATTACGCGACCGCTGAGGGATTTTGGCGATTTGGGACAAATTCCCGTGCAAGAAGTCCAACAAAAAACTCTACCGATATTTGACAACCATCGGGTAGCGCGGCGATTTTCTAGCAAACGCGATCGCGTGATTAAAGTCCCTGATAGTCGGATGTTGCAAAAAACTCGTTCTCAACTCCAGTCTAAGGGCATTACTCGCCTGCTATTTGATGGACGAGTCTATTCTTTGTCGTCTAGTTAGATGTTTGTAGAGGCGCGCTATGTCGTGTCTCTATTTACAGAGTTGCTTGTTGCGCAAGATTGTTTCTCATTTGGAACGATGGCAAAAGTTTAAGTGTCTTGTCTTGAAAGAGAGGAATCTGGTGTTGTGACAAGCGCGATCGCTCAATCTCTGAAAAATCATACATCGCTTCTGGCTGCAAACAAAATTAAGTGGTTTCGTCGTCAGTTAACTAGTTGGGCTACTCAAAATCTACGAGAATTTCCTTGGCGCACTACTACAGATGCCTATGCTATTTTCATCGCTGAGTTTTTGCTGCAAAAAACTGGTGCTAATACAGTTGCTCCAATTTATGAAGCTTTTTTGACTCGATATCCTACCCTCGAAGATTTGGCAACGGCATCAGTAGCAGAAATTGCGATTTTACTAAAGCCTTTAGGTTTGCATTTCCGTGCCGATCGCCTTTACCAATCCGTACGAGTAATTATCGAACAATATGATGGTAAAATTCCAGCATCAGAGGCTCAGTTGCTTTCTTTACCTGGAATTGGATTATATACGGCACGCTCTATCTGTGCCAATGCTTTTGCGCAGCCGCTAGCAATATTAGATACTAATGTGGCACGAATTTTAGAGCGATTCTTTGGTTTGCAGGGGAATCGTGTCAAATCTCGTTGTAAGCTGTTGTGGAGTGCGGCTGAATATGTCGCTCCGAAAACAAATGTGAGTCGGTGGAATTTAACATTATTAGATTTTGGTGCGGGAGTTTGTACGGCTAGAAATCCCAGTTGTGGAATTTGTCCGTTGCGATCGCAATGCAATTACGCCAAAATTAATCTTGATATGAATCATGAATAAAGCAAATTACGGTTTAGTTTTGGTCACAGCCGGATCGCCATAAGAAGCAGAGGCGATCGCCACTTCTTTAGTAGCATCTAAGTTAGCTGCTTGCGTCAATATTTTCCCCATACAGTCGGTTTACACGTGGCAGGGAAAAATTAATCAAGAACAAGAGTGGCAATTATTAATCAATACCGATTTAGCTCAATTTTCTAACTTAGAAGCTAAAATTCGCGAATTACACTCTTACGAAGTTCCTGAAATTATTGCTTTACCTATTTTGGCAGGTTCTCAACCTTATCTAAACTGGATTTCTGCTTCTGTTAAATAATGTAGCGTTACTATGCAGTTGCAATATGGTTGTTTGTAAGAAGAACACACGACCGTGTGCCTTCACGAATACGGCTATTTCAACACACTCGAATTAATTATTTCTAGGTAGGGTGCGTTATTTAACGCACTCTACCTAGAACGAAAGCTATGATAAAAGGTTCCCATATATATATCTATTTGACTGTATTATAGCGTGAAAATTTTATTTTGAACAATTGTTATAAAAATAATATGACAGTTTATTAACAGTCTACATCTGCTGCAAGTTGCTATTGGCGATCGCTACCTTAGTTGTAGTGAAGGTGATACGGCAAAGGTTTCGGGCAAGCCAATAACTCAGTAATAAATGGTCAAGACGTTATTTGATTGTCTGATACATAAACGCCATCTTTACGACACACAATACACAAGTTTTTGTTGGCTCAAGAGTTACTTATGAAACGCTCAATTAAGTCTATTCTCGCTCTTTCTGCTGTGTCTGCATTGGCTATTATTCCTACATTTCTTCCTGTAGGAAAAGCCTCAGCTCAAACTTTCACCACAAATGGTACGGATGCGAACTATCTCGGTGGTGGTATTTCCGTAGGTGTTACCGATGGTGATAGCCCCATATACGATGACGATTCTAAAGTTGGTGGCAACGTTCAAGGACGATTCGCGATTCCAAACGCGCCTATTTCTGCCAGAGGTGCAGTTTTATTTGGTGGCGATTCAACCGCGCTGATGCCGTTGGTAACATATGATGTTCCAGTTGCTCCTAATACTAACCTATACCTTGGTGGCGGTTACTCCTTCAATACCGAAGAAGGTCAATCTTCGCCTCTAGGTAACAAAGATGCTATCGTGCTAACTGCTGGTGCTGAATCTGAAGTTGGTAGCAACGTGGTTGTTTACGGTGATGCCAAGTGGGGTATTGATTCCTACAGAGACAGCGATTCCGATGCTGTCAGCATTCAAGCTGGTGCGGCTTACCGCTTTAACTAACGATTGAGGTAAAGGCGCACGACTGTGCGCCTTTACCAATTCAAAGCTGGGATTGTTTACTCTTATAAATGGAGTCAGCCCCAGCTTTTCGATCGTGATAGGATCTATAGAGTTAGTCTATTCATCACAAAATCGACGGAATTACCGGAGATTAAACAGCCGTAGGGGTGTTATCGAATTTACCGGAGCGGCGGTGAAATATTTTTGTGAACTCAGCATCCAACTCTAATGGTTAAATCTTCTACTCCTCCCACCCCCGTAACTCGCAAGCCTTCCAAAGTTGAAGGGATTAAGGAACGCAGCAATTTTTTGCGGGAACCAGTCGCGACCGAAATTCTCCAAGATACAACTCATTTTACCGAAGAAGCGATCCAGATTCTTAAGTTTCACGGTTCTTATCAGCAAGATAACCGCGACAACCGGATCAAAGGTCAGGAGAAAGACTACCAATTTATGGTACGGACGAAAAACCCAGGTGGGTTCGTACCAGCTCAATTGTATTTGACTCTGGACAAGCTGGCTGAAGAATACGGCAATCAAACTTTGCGCGTCACCACGCGGCAAGGCTTTCAGATGCATGGCATTTTGAAGCGAAATCTGAAAAGCGCGATCGCAGCCATAATTCAAAGTATGGGTTCGACGCTGGGAGCCTGTGGTGACATTAATCGTAACGTCATGGCTCCTCCGGCTCCGTTTAAAAATAAGCCAGAATACCAACATGCTTGGGAATATTCTGAGTATGTCGCTCAGTTGCTCTCACCACAAACTGGGGCGTACTATGAAATTTGGCTAGATGGAGAAAAAGCCATTAGTGCGGAAGAAAACCCTGAAGTTGTAGCTGCACGGCAAAAAGATGGTACGGGAACGGTTTTTCACGATAGCGAAGAACCACTCTACGGCACGCACTATATGCCCCGTAAGTTTAAGTGCAGCGTCACCGTACCTGGTGATAACTCCGTAGATTTGTTTTCTCAAGATTTAACTTTGGTAGTCATAACCAATGACAAGCAAGAAGTAGAAGGATTTAACATCTATGCTGGTGGCGGGTTAGGACGGACGCACGGTAAGGAAGAAACTTTTGCCCGACTAGCCGACCCAATTGGTTATATAACCAAAGCTGATGTATACGATGCTATCAAAGCAATTGTAGCTACTCAACGCGATTACGGCGATCGCACCGACCGTCGCCACGCCCGCTTAAAATATTTAATCAATGACTGGGGTGTCGATAAATTCCGGTCGATGGTAGAAAAGTATTTGGGCAAGCCTTTAGAAGCTTCCAAGCCTCTACCAGAATGGAAATATGAAGATTTCCTCGGCTGGCACGAACAGGGTGATGGGAAGTTATTTTTGGGGATTTCGGTCGAAAACGGTCGAATCAAGGATGAAGGTTCGTTTCGGTTAAGGACTGCTTTACGGGAAATCGTGCAGCAGTACAACTTATCAATGCGACTGACACCCCACCATAATGTTATTTTGTGCGATGTCGCCCCAGATCAAAAGCAGGCGATCGCAAATCTACTCGTAACTCACGGTGTAGAACCAGAACCCAACGCCATCAGCCAGTTGGTTAGATACTCTATGGCTTGTCCGGCTTTGCCTACATGTGGCTTGGCAACAACTGAATCGGAACGGATCATGCCAAGCGTCCTCCAGCGAATTAAAGTGTTATTAAATCGCTTGGGCTTAGGACAAGAACATTTCGTCGTGCGGATGACGGGGTGTCCTAACGGTTGTGCTAGACCCTATATGGCAGAACTAGGATTTGTTGGCAATGGTCCCAACACGTATCAATTATGGTTAGGTGCAGATGCTAACCAAACGAGGCTGGCGCAAGTGTATATAGAGAAGTTGCCTCTCGATAACCTGGAGGCAGAATTAGAACCATTGCTGGTTTACTTCAAACAATCGCGGCAACCTAATGAAAGCTTTGGCGATTTTTGCGATCGCATTGGCTTTGACTCTTTACGAGAGTTTACCTCCAAATACGAGTTTCAAGGCGCACTGGAACCAGAAATTGCCCTGCAAGATGATGGCAATGGCGAACAGGAAGCAGCCGCTAATGCAGCAACTGCGGCAAAAGCCCGTCGTCGTATCACTTTACGCGAACCCGTCTACGCAAAGCTAAAAGCTACTGCTGAGAGTCAAGGTAAACCCATGACTCAACTTGTGAATGAGGCGATAGAAGCTTTCTTACAAGGGCAATAATCGTAGATCCCCCCTAACCCCCCTTAAAAAAGGGGGAATCAAGTTATCATTAGCCTAAAACTATTACGACACTCATCACCTAACCTAACACCTTGAAAACAGGATAAATCAAGGTATTACTAGCCCCCCTTTCTAAGGGGGGTTGGGGGGATCTGCAAGGGTTGAAGCTTATTAACCGAGATATATTACTCTTTAAGGCAAATACTTCTGTACCACCACCCAACCCGTGAGGGATACCCAGAGAAAACCAAGGAATAAAACTGCATTCGCGCCTACGTGGAGCGATCGCGCCCACTGACGCTTAGGACTGATTAAAGTTGCACTAACTGCCGACATTAAGGTCAATGCTACCACGATTAGTCCTGCCGTCAAGTGTTGGGAATGACCGAGGGAACCAAAATGACCCAGCGTACCGACAACACCAATTGCTAATAGCAGCAGCACTAGCAAAACCATGCTGCCACCAATACTATAGTGCAGCAAATGCAGCCAACTAGGTCTGGGATGAAAATTTGTTCTTGCCTGGAACATCTGCCAGCCTGTTACGGTCAACAGCAGATAAGCTAGTAGCGACAGACCCATCGACCAGGCTGCTATTTTCCACAACCACAAAAAAGAAGGTAAATCCAATTTATTTTAGACCCAATACAATAGCAGCAATTCTATTTCTAGTAATAGCTTACTAAATGTAGCGATCGCGCGACTTACTTTCTTCCTTTCGGTAGAATTTGTTGATTTTTCAATTCACTATTTTTTCATTTATTAAAATAGAGCCGCTAAAGTTAGCGACTCCAATGTTAGTTAAACCGATGATCTAATCAATAGTCGTTAAAAGAGGGGATTTAAAATTTCTTTGACTTAGTTTATCTTTTTGTTCTACCGATCGCGCTGCTGGACGATCCATTTGTGCTTCCGCTTTGCTTTCTTCTAGCAAGCACAAGCGTTCGCAGGGAATTTTATCTGACAAAATAGCACTCGCCATCATGCCCGTGTGAATTTCTAGTGTTGCTTTAGGTGGCGCTTCAAATACAAGGCGTTGACCTGGAAACACAACTCGTTCAAAATACCAGTTAGGGATATTTGATATCCGAGCAATTTGAATCTTACTAGTTGCGTTTACATAGCAGCAAAGAAGTCGGTCGGATTGTTCGGGTGGTAGGGAATCTAGTATTTGAGCCATAACAGCTAAGGGCATGAAAGCCGCTCTTATTTAATTACACATATAAGCTAACACTTAGCGATCCCCGAGTGTTGTAACTCCTACTACCAACTGATAACTTAGCTCGAATTTGTTGTCGCCTCTATCTATAGATAGGAGTTGATAGAAGTTAAACTTATTGGCTTTCCGATTTAGCAACCAATTGTCCGATCAATTTTTGATTCGATTTTTGCATTCAACCGCACAAAATCAGTTGACTGTAAATGATTTATGAGTTAGAGCAAAATACCAACTTATTCACGAGCGGCAATTGAGGGATCGTGCCGAG
The DNA here is from genome assembly GCF_014696895.1 of Chroococcidiopsis sp. [FACHB-1243]. Lineage (NCBI taxonomy): Bacteria > Bacillati > Cyanobacteriota > Cyanophyceae > Chroococcidiopsidales > Chroococcidiopsidaceae > Chroococcidiopsis > Chroococcidiopsis sp. [FACHB-1243]. The sequence continues at coordinate 41,665 of NZ_JACJQX010000021.1, forward strand.
GTAACGCAAATTCAGCGATCCTAGAGGCGATCGCGTCATATCGGGCAGCGATCGCCTCTAGCTACGACAACTCATTATCTCCGATCGACCTACCACTAAGACAAGCTCGATGTTATCGTAAAGTTATATGAAAATTATTTTCAGAAATCTCTTTAATTAGGGGCGCTTAGGCTCGTGACTGAGGGTTAACTTGGAAGCTATCTAGACATGAGTTAGCTCAGCTTCACTAAGCAGCGCTGCTACTCGAACCTTGGTAAACTCTAACCTCAAACGATCGAGATGGAAAACCGTATTCTCTACGTTCGCCTTCCGTGCAACCCTATATTTCCGATTGGGGTTGTTTACTTGGCAGATCACGTTCACAAGCTTTTTCCCAAAATCGAACAGCGAATTTTTGACTTAGGGACAGTCCCACCACTCGACTTTAATTCCGCCTTAGATACTTGTATCGACGAATTTCAGCCGACGCTTTTAGTATTCTCTTGGCGAGATATTCAGATTTATGCCCCAGTAGGTGGTAGGGGTGGTAATCCCTTGCAACATTCCTTTGAGTTTTTCTACGCCTTCAATCCGTTAGTCAAATTTCGAGGTGCAACCGGATTGCTGCGATTAGCAGTTTCCTATTACAAGGAACTCTGGCGCAATCAAGGACTGATTAAACGCGGGCTAAAACGCGCTCAGAAACACCAACCAAATGCCCGTGCCGTAGTCGGTGGGGGTGCAGTTAGTGTATTTTACGAGCAGTTGCAGCATAATTTGCCCCAGGGAACGGTTGTTTCTGTCGGAGAAGGAGAAACGCTGCTAGAAAAATTGTTGCGAGGCGAAGATTTTAGCAACGAACGCTGCTATGTTGTTGGCGAAACTCAACCACGCGATCGCCTAATCCACGAAGCGCCAACACCGCTAGAAAAATCTGCTTGTAACTACGACTATATTGAAAAGATTTGGGCGGAATTTTCCTATTACTTGCAATCTTCCGACTTTTATATCGGCGTGCAAACAAAGCGTGGCTGTCCTCATAATTGCTGCTACTGCATTTACACCGTGGTGGAAGGCAAACAGGTACGGATCAACCCCGCTGATGAAGTCGTAGCCGAAATGCGACAACTTTACGATCGCGGCATTCGGAATTTCTGGTTTACCGATGCCCAGTTTATCCCAGCCCGGAGATTCATCGATGATGCGATCGAACTGCTGCAAAAGATCGTTGATTCAGGCATGACAGATATCCACTGGGCAGCATACATCCGCGCCGACAACCTCACCCCCGAACTATGCGATCTGATGGTAAAAACGGGGATGAATTACTTCGAGATCGGCATCACCAGCGGTTCTCAGGAACTCGTGCGGAAAATGCGGATGGGCTATAACCTGCGCACGGTATTGGAAAATTGCCGCGACTTAAAAGCAGCAGGCTTCAACGATCTCGTCTCCGTCAATTACTCCTTCAACGTCATTGACGAACGCCCCGAAACCATTCGCCAAACGATCGCCTACCACCGCGAACTCGAACGGATCTTCGGCGCTGATAAAGTCGAACCAGCCATTTTCTTTATCGGACTCCAACCCCATACCCATTTAGAAGAATACGCCTTCAAAAACGGCGTACTCAAACCAGACTACGATCCGATGAACCTCAAACCTTGGACGGTACAAAAATTATTGTGGAACCCCGAACCCCTCGGTTCCTTCTTTGGTGAAGTTTGCCTGCAAGCATGGCGACAAAACCCCAACGACTTCGGACGCGAAGTGATGAAAATCTTAGAGGAACGCCTCGGCTGCGCCCCTCTCGAAGAAGCCCTTTCCGCCCCTATTACTACCACTGATAAAAAACAACTTGTAACGGCGTAAAGATCGAAAAGTCAAAAGTCAAAAGTCAAAATTCCTCTTGCAAATGACCAATGACAACTGACAACTGACAACTGACAACTGACAACTGACCAATCATGCTAGAAGGCTCCATCTTACAACAGCTCAAATCAGCGCTCGAAAACACGAATCGACCCCTCAACCTGGGTGTCTATTACAAAAATACCTTGGTTGCCCTGTGTCATGCCCTAGAAGACTGCATTTTGGTTTCTGGTAGCCAGCCGTTAGTCATTACGGCTTTTCAACGGGGTAAATGGTATCTGCAAGAAGCAGAACGCTACCATGATTTAGCGCAAAAATCTCGCCATGTGGTGATTATGGCAGCTCCAGAGACGGGCTTTGCCGACCATCCCACCAGCAAATTACCAAATGTAGACTTAGTGGCGTTAAACCCTGAAGACCCAGTGGCGCAAGAGTGGCATTTGATAATTCTTGCCCCTGGCTACACGGCAATGGTACTTTGTCAAGAGTTGTCTGAGGCAGATTACGGAGTCGGGGGCAGACCGACAATCGATTTAGAGCGTAAATTTTACGGTTTTTGGACGTTTGAGCCAGATAGGGTAGAGAAAACAATCGAGCTAGCGATCGCCCACATTAACAGTTACAACCCCGAACTCGCGCAACAGCTCAAATCTCACGTCCAGGCGATCGCTCAAGAGACTTCCCAAACAGAACCGGACGATTTGAACACAATCGTTTCTCTCGTGGTCGATTACCTCCAAACCAGCGAATATAGCATCAAGCAGATAGAACATCACCAGGTATTAGATAGCAATTTAGTTTCCAACGAATTACAAGCCTTCCTCCGCTTAGGACAACTGATCGATCTTGCCGATACGGGCAACCCCCTCGCCGCCGCAGAAGTCGCCGCGATCGCCGAAATTATGGGGCAATTACTCAATCTTCCCGCTTGGCAGGTCAAACGCCTGCGCCTAGCCAGTCTACTCCATCGCATCGCCCCCCAATCGGTCAACGTGCAGTATGGCGAAGCCCCCAGTTGCCCTCTCATCCCAGCCGCTCAAGTTTTGCGTACCATGCCTCGCCTGAGCGCGATCGCCCAAATTATCAATCATTTCTCAGAACATTGGGATGGTAGCGGACAGCCAGCTGGTTTGATTGGGGAGACAATCCCGTTAGAGTCGCGAATTTTAGGCTTAGTGGCAGATTTTCAGCAGCGTTTTACCCATCTATCCCAATCTCATACAAGAGAGGAAGCCCTATCAACTGCTTTCGCTCAATGTCAGCAAGAACAGGGCAAAGCTTGGGAGCCAAAACTTGTAGATACCCTAGAATTACTCGTGCGCGGTATGCAACAAGGCTTAACCCTACCCATCTCCCCCACCAAAATTAGTAGCAGCATGTGGCTGATCGAAGAGGAGCGAGGAGCGAGGAATGAGGAGCGAGTGATGAGTAATGAATGACTCAGGGGTGCATAGCTTTGCGCCCTCATCAAACTTTGGTTAAAGCTCATTTAAATAGACAGAAATTAGTAGAAATTTAGAGACAGAGATTTGTGGATATTACATCTGTGCGTGAGGGCAAAATTAAACAACTGCCGGGAGCTAATCTAGAGGATGAAGATCTAGCAGGGTTAAATCTGGCAGAAATGAATTTGGCAGGGGCTAACTTAGTTGGAACCGATTTTTCTGGCTCCAAGTTAGAACGATCGCGTCTGGAAGGCGCTAACCTACTCGGTAGCAAGCTTTGCGGTGCAGATTTGCGGGCTAATTTTTTGGGAGCCAATTTGATGCAGGCTGACATGACAAGTGCCGATTTGCGAGGTAGTAACCTCCGAGGCGCAAATTTGATGGGCGCGAAACTAGCCCAAAGCGCGATCGCCGGAGCATTTTTGAGTGGCGCAAACCTGATGAGTGCTAACTTGCAGGGCGCAGATCTCAGAGGAGCAGATTTACGGGGTGTCAATTTTTCTAATGCAAATTTACAAGGAGCCAATCTCACTCAGGCAGATTTACAGGGCGCGTTGTTAAATGAAGCCAATTTAGAAGAAGCAGACTTGCGGGGAGCAAATTTAGCAGGTGCTAACCTTTCAGGTGCTAACCTTCTGTGTGCGGAGTTAGAAGGAACTAATCTTGTAGGAGTTAATTTGGCTGGTGCTTGCTTGTTGGGAACCGTGGTGAAACAGTCACCAGCGATCGGCGAACAATAGCAAGTAAACATGTGCCTAAGAAAATTAAAGAGCTGAAAACTATATTAAATCGAGCAGGATTTATTCTGTTAAAGAATAGGGGTAAAGATAGTCATAGCAGATGGTTTCACCCAGTTCTTAACTACCGGATTACTTTATCGGGGAATGATGGAGATGATGCTAAACCATATCAAGAGAAAGAAGTTAAAGATGCTTTGGCAAGATTAGAATCAATTGAAAAGGAGAATGGAGAATGAAATATACAATCACCATTCAGTGGTCAGAAGATGACGCTTGCTATCTGGTGTATCTGCCAGAATTTCAAAACTTTACAAATCAACCAACTACTCATGGTGAAACCTATGAAGCAGCCCTTGCCAATGCTAAGGAAGTATTAGAGATGTTGGTTGAAGAATTGCAAGAAGAAGGCAAAGAATTACCACAACCAACGCAGTTAGTGTCTTAGAAATACCAATTGGAGTGATGAAAACAAATTTGTGGGGATAGGCATAATGCTTATCCTTTTTTTGAATAGAAGAATTGGGGTACGCTAAAGCTTGACTTTTGTAGTGTTAGTACTATAGCCTTGGCATGGTTGCTAGTATAAATTTATATTTTTAAAAAATAAATAGAAATGGCGAGCAGCCGTTTTCGGATGAGCGATCGCCCGACTGGATTTGATTCAATTCAGAATTGCAGTATTTCCCGAACAAGTTCCCGAACAAAACGACCCCTATTTAGTAGGAGTCGATACAGAAAGCTATAGCTAATGCGTGCAGGATTTATTCGTTCGTTGGCAGGAATCAAGTAGCACATTTCATCTGGGAAATGGAAGAAATTGAATGACAAACAGTCCTATTCGTTCTCAAGAAGAGTTTCTGGTATTTGGCGCGCCTGTTATTGAAGCAGCAGAAATAGAAGAAGCGATCGCAACGCTCAAAAGTGGCTGGTTGGGAACAGGACCTAAAGTAGCTCAGTTTGAGCGAGATTTTGGGGTATATAAAGGAGCAGATAATGCGATCGCTGTGAATTCCTGTGGTGCAGCACTACACTTGAGCCTACTCGCGGCTTCCTTACAACCAGGAGACGAAGTCATTACCAGTCCCCTGACGTTTTGCGCCACGGTCAACGCTATTACTCATGTGGGCGCGATACCCGTGCTAGCAGATGTCGATCCCGTCACGATGAATATCGATCCTGTCCAAGTCGAAGCAAAAATTACCCCTAGAACAAAGGCGATCCTACCAGTCCACTTTGCAGGCAGACCGTGTGAGATGGATGCTTTATGCAATCTTGCCTCGCGCTACGGCTTGAAAATCGTCGAAGACTGCGCTCACGCGATTGAAACAGAATATAAAGGTAAAAAAGCAGGTACTTTTGGTGACTTTGGCTGTTTTAGTTTCTATGCCACCAAAAATATTTGCACGGGCGAAGGTGGCATGATTTTAGCCCGTAACTCCGAAGATGCCACCCGAATCAAAGCGTTGAGCTTGCATGGTATCAGTAAAGATGCTTGGAAGCGGTTTAGCGAAGAGGGATACAAACACTATCAAGTTCTGGAAAGCGGTTTCAAATACAACATGATGGATCTACAAGCTGCCCTTGGTATCCATCAACTGAAGCAAGTAGAACCCCGTTGGCAGCGCCGTCAAGAGATTTGGCAGCACTACAACCGAGCTTTTGTCGATCTACCCTTGGTACTTCCTACCGAACCAGAAACCCATACTCGCCATGCTTATCATCTTTATCCAATACTTATTGACGAGAAAAAAACTGGATGCGATCGCGACACTTTTCTCAACGCTATGACAGCAGAACACATTGGTGTGGGCGTACACTATCTCAGTATTCCAGAACACGATTACTATCAGCAAAGATTTGGTTGGCAACCAGAAGACTATCCTCAAGCAATGCGAATTGGGCGGCAGACGGTAAGTCTGCCGCTTTCTGCAAAGTTGACTCGCCAAGATGAATTAGATGTCATTCAAGCAGTGAGAAAGACTCTGGCATCAAGTCAGACTCATAACACTATGAGGGGTGAGGAGAGAGGCACAAGCGAGGGACGAGGAAGACACATAGTAGAGTTCAACCAACAACTATCAACTGTTAACCGTCTTCACGCAGTGTAGCGGAGCGTTTAGCGTCAACCAATCTTATCTAGGATTGCTGAATGAATGAAATTAGTTTCAGTAATTGTGCTAATTTACAATAGCGAAAAATATATCGCTGCAACACTAGAATCCGTGCTGTCTCAGACATATAAATATATTGAAGTGTTGCTTGTTGACGATGGTTCTCCAGATAATAGTATAGAAATTTGTCAGCAATTTAACGACTCAAGAATTAGAATTATTCGCCAACAAAATCGCGGCTTGCCAGGAGCAAGAAACGCAGGTATTCGGCAAGCAAAAGGAGATTATTTAGCATTTATTGATGGTGATGACTTGTGGCGACGGGATAAATTAGAGCATCACGTCAATCATCTCGTTAATTCCGCAGAAGTTGGAGTCAGTTTCAGCCGTTCTGCTTTTATCGACGAAGCAGGTAAATTTTTAGGCTCGTATCAAACACCGAAACTTAAGGGAATTACTCCCTCATATCTAATGCGGTGTAATCCTATAGGCAACGGTTCGGCTGCTGTCGTCAGACGGGAAGTCTTTGCCGCGATCGCATTTTCACCTCGCCAATATTCATTAGACTGCTACTTTGACGAACAATTTCGTTATTCTGGCGGCGATGTCGATCTGTGGTTGCGAATCTTATTGCAAACCAAATGGCAAATTGAAGGAATTCCTGAAGCTTTAACTTTATATCGCGTTCACTCTAGCGGACTCTCAGCTCAATTAGATCGACAATTGGCAGCAGGAGAACAATTAATTGCCAAATTTCATACTTACGCAACCCAACTAGATAGGAATTGGGAGGCGGTGATGAGAGCGTATCACTTACGCTATCTAGCTCGGAGTGCGATTCGCTGGAAATCCGACGCGATCGCGATTCAATTGATGCATCAAGCCATAGCTTCCTATTGGCGGATCGTTCTAGAATCACCACGCCAAACTGTGATGACACTTATTGCGGCTTACCTATTGTTACTCATTCCCCGCCGCTTGCGCGCTCATTTTGAGGTCATAGTCGGACAGCCAACAACAATTTTCCAAAAAGTAAGGACTAGGATAAGAATTCAGAATTAAGCGCTTGCTTGTAAGTTGTAAGTCGGAATTCCACTATCTCTAACTACTCTTTAGATAGAGAAACTCTTATTCTTATGGAGGTAGTGGCAATGTTGTGATTGGGTGTAATCTTTATGCTGTATTCAAACAGAAATACAGAGCCGTCCTATGTTTCCAGAATTCTCGCCACAACCTCGAATCCTGACTAGTCAAAAGCAACATTTACAAACTTGCTTTAATTTACCAACACATGATGAGCGCGTCGAACGAGTTTTTCGCGAAGTGAATAACTTGTTTGCTAGTCAAGAAATTCAGCAACGTTTATTAGAAAAAAGACAACGAGTCGAGCAAAAGAAAAGCCGTAATTGATGCCAGACAACTTGGGGCTCGATCGAGAGATATAAAAGCGCTCGTGCCTACGAGAAGAACGATTAACGCGACTTGTGGCTAAATCTTCTCATGCCCAAAGCGATCGCGCCTAAAAATAACATTCCCATTCCACCAGCGAGAGGATTGCGATCGATACCAGTTAACCATTCTGGGACGCGATCGTTATATTGCACCATTTGCCCGACATTAATTGCGTAATAACCCCAAATTAACCCAGCATGAAGACCAATTGGTAAACCCAAACGACCTTTGCCATAGCGTTTTGCCCATACAAGAGTTAAGCCTAACAACACCAAAGCTGGAAATTGCAGCAGGGTTCGACGAATTTCTGCTAGTGGTTTAATAAAGTGCAGTGCGGCAAATATGCAAGCATTTGTCCAGAGCGCTGTCCGAGGATTGTAATCTCGCTGTAACTCATCTAACAGCCATCCCCGGAAAAGTAACTCTTCCGCAAAACCATAAGCTAGAGCAACGATTAACCCTTCAACGACAAATCGCCATAAAAAAATAGAGGGTTGTCGCCACCATAGCAAACCCAACCAGCCTTCTAGCAAAAATAGGCTCAAAACACTGGCAACCCCAAGCCCCAAACCTATCAGTAGCTCCTGCCTATTCTGCCTAGTTGTAACTAAACCATATTCTTGTAACACCTGTGGCTGACGATAGATAGACTTTCCCCACAGCCGCAACAGGATAATAAATATTCCATACAGCAACGGCAAGGTGAAAATATTCACTAAGTTTTTGTCATCCACCCACCAATGAATTGGTGCAGCTACAGGCAACCATAGTAGCAGCAGTACTAAGATAAAAATGACCAGCCTCAAGGGGGCTGGGTAAAGGGCTATTCTGGCAAAATTGAATTTTAACAATTAGCAAGTAGTGAGTAGTGAGTGGGGAGTAGTAAGTGGTAAAAGATTCTACACTTATGACTTACGACTTATGACTTCCTATTTACTCATCTGGCTCAATCGTACTGGTCAAACCATGATTTTTGAGGGTTTCACAGTAAAACTCAGCGTGTTCTTGAGCGCAGGTAATGACTAAAGCGATGCCATTTGTATGGGCTTCCATCATAATATCTACTGCTTGTGGTTGGGTGAGGCTGGGTACAGTCTGCATCAATACCTGCACCACATGCTCCATAGGATTAAAGTCATCATTATGAAGCAACACGCGATACCGAGGTGCGAGTTTACGAACTGTTGAACGCTGCTCCAGGGTTTCGACGGACACTGCTTACTCCTCTTGTTCTGACTAACGACTTTTGGTTTAAATCTCGATTGAAACTGATTAACTTATTAAATATTTATAGCATCGAAATCCAACGACCGTAGCGATCGCACATGACTGAAGAACTGGAGGCGAGCTGTGACGAACTCTTTATGTGACTTTCAACCGCGACAAATCGTTTGTACAACCCATCAAGCTACTCACCTATATGCTGAAGTCATTCAAGTAGTGGAATCGCGCCAAATTGGGTGGTTTCGACCTTTATTACTCGTGGAATTTTTTGACGATGAGCAGCTATCGATCTCACCAACACTACTCGACCTCCGTTCTGGAGCCGATCTTCTCTGCCCTCCCTCTTTATTCCGTCCGGCAATTGATACTGAGGTGATACCGTTGCTGATGCAACTGTCAGCTTGGGAACCGCCATTAGAGCACGATCCGGCTGCCTTCAAACGATTGCATCAATTCATTCAACAGGCTTTGCTGCTCGACGAGAAGTGAAGACGTTGTTAGTTGTTGGTTGTTGGAAACCGATCGCTGGTTGCCACTCGCTGCCTGCTGCTCAAAAATTTCTCATATTTCCATTTGGATTTCTGATGCAATCTATAGTAATTTCTAACGATCGATGGGAACTTGGTTGTTATCGTTAATTTCTCATGGCTTAGAATTGGCGATCGGCTGTTGTATCAGTCTTTTGCAAATCAGATCGAATTATCAGAATGCGATCTTCACGGTCAATAACATTCATAATTCTGATGTTTCAGGATCGGAATTATCAAAAATTAATATGTATTTGAGGAACAAATTATCTTAATTTTCGGTCGCGGGGATTTACCCTTTAAACTAGTATTTACTGACGATTAACCGTTATGGATCTCAAGCTATCTGTCTATGAGTTAAACTCAACTGTATACTCAGTCACACAAATTGGAAAAATCAAGTCAAACTGCTCGATCTTCTCGGTTTCTACCATCTGGTAGATGTTGATGTATCATGCGAGTATCGTAGAATCTAGAAATCATTTAACCTGGCTATGTACGAGAGATTTATCTCAATAAAAAGTCAGCAAAAGTCAGCCATACTGCACGAAATCGCTTGGCGAAAGATTGTTTTGCATGTGAAATTGGTTAATCAGTAGGAAAATTACGCTGAGTGGTATTCTATTGGTACGAATTTCAATCGCTAATTTGAATCAATCGAGTGCTATGTAAATAATTGATGAAGATGTTCTCGTTGGTATAGTTAAATACTTTTTTTTTAGAAGAAACGCTGGTAGCTTGGAATCACAATGAACGATTTAATAAATATTTAAGATTTAAGTAAAAAAGAGCTAAATAGAAAAAGCAAGACAAAAGGAAAAATACCTCATATCATAGACCCATTTGATTTCATTTGATTTCGATTTCACCCTATTCAATTTAACCCCATTCGATTTCACCAATTTGCACGGAAGCGTTAATGATGCAAACAATGACTGCTCCTAGAGCTACAGTAATCCGCCCTAACGGTCACTTTAATGCAGCGAATGCCGCTGACTTTCAGCAATACCTGACTGCAGAAGTTACACAGGCAACACACGACTCTGTTGTCGTCAATCTAGAACAAGTAGAGTCAATGGATAGTGCCGGTCTGATGGTATTAGTTCATGGATTGAGAGTGGCGCAATCGCTCGGAAAAAGTTTCCACCTTTGCTCGGTTGCACCTTCAATTCGGATTATCTTTGAGTTGACTCAACTAGATAGCGTATTTGAAATTCTAGATACACCTGTAGAGGTTACAGCAGCTTAGCGCGAAGCTAGATGCGAATAATTTATGACTATTTGATATATGACTGTCTGATGTTTCGCAGCAGCAAGTACTGTTCTTCCAGACGCGATCGCCGATTGATGCTAGCTTTAGAGTGATAAGTCAGGGATTGGCACGAGAGGCGTAAAATGGCAGTTGCGGTAGAAACATTACTAACGGCTGAAATTCAACGTCCGGCTCGCTACTTAGGCAACGAATTAGGAGCTATACGTAAGAGTTGGCAATCGGCAGATGTACGCTGGATACTGACATATCCTGAGTTGTATGAAGTTGGTGCATCTAATCTAGGGCACGTCATTCTATACAATATTTTGAATGCACAGCCCCGCCAAATGTGCGATCGCGCCTACCTCCCAGCTCCCGACCTGGCAGCAAAGCTACGCGAGACGCATACGCCCCTATTTGCTGTTGAATCGAGAAGATCGTTAACAGAGTTTGATATTTTAGGCTTCAGCCTCAGTTACGAGTTAGGAGCTACCAATATTTTAGAAATGTTGGATTTAGCTGGTATTCCTCTAACTTGGCGTGAAAGGCAAGCTTGGAAGGGAGCAGGGAGCAGGGACGAGCTGGGAGCAGGGGAGCAGCTACTAATTTCTCATTATCCACTCATTTTTGCAGGCGGGCAGACGGCGACATCAAACCCCGAACCCTATGCTGATTTTTTTGATTTCATTGCTCTAGGCGACGGAGAAGAACTGTTACCAGAGATCGGTTTAGTCATAGCAGAAGGTAAAGCAGCAGGGTTAAATCGAGAAGAACTTTTGCTGGATCTAGCGCAGATCCCAGGGGTCTACGTACCGCGATTTTACGATCTGGCAATGGATGGTTCCATTCACCTCAATCGTCCAGACGTTCCAGAGAAAATAATTCGGCGCGTTGCTACGCCCATCCCAGCTTATTCTACAGGCTTAGTTCCCTACGTCGAGACAGTCCACGATCGCCTGACGATCGAAATTCGGCGCGGTTGCACTCGCGGCTGTCGCTTTTGCCAACCAGGAATGCTGACTCGTCCCGCACGGGACGTAGAACCGGAGCAGGTTGTCGAGGCGATTGAAACGGGCATGAGGGCGACGGGATACAATGAATTTTCCCTACTTTCCCTCAGTTGTTCCGACTATTTATCTCTTCCTGCTGTAGGAATGGAGATTAAAAACCGCTTGCAAAATGAAAATATTTCCCTTTCGCTTCCCAGCCAGCGAGTAGACCGTTTTGATGAAAATATCGCAAATATTTTGGGAGGTTATCGCCAAAGCGGGTTGACTTTTGCCCCAGAAGCTGGAACTCAGCGGATGCGAGATATCGTAAACAAGGGATTGACGAATGAAGAATTATTGCGAGGTGTAAAAACAGCTTGGGAACATGGTTGGGACAAAATCAAGCTTTACTTTATGATTGGCTTACCTGGGGAAACAGATGTCGATGTCTTGGGGATCGCGGAAACAGTAGCATGGCTGCAAAGGGAATGTCGCGCCCAAGGTAGAAAACCTTTGGCATTCAATTTAACAATTTCCAACTTTACACCCAAACCCCACACCCCGTTTCAATGGCATTCTGTCTCTACAGGCGAATTCCAGCGCAAGCAAGAATTATTACGCCAAGAGTTTCGGCGCATGAGAGGAGTCAAAGTTAATTTTACCGACGTGCGGATCTCGGCAATGGAAGACTTCATCGGACGAGGCGATCGCCGTTTATCTGTCGTATTACGTCGCGCTTGGGAACTGGGTGCGGGAATGGACTCATGGTACGACAGCGTAGAAAGCGCGTATAACGCTTGGGGACAAGCGATCGCCGAATCTGGCTTAACCTGGAAGTATCGTCAAGTCGAGCAAGGCGAGTGGAATTTGATCCAAGGGAGCAGGGACGAGCTGGGACGAGCTGGGAGCAGAGGAGCAGAGGAGCAGAGGAAGCAGAGGGAGCAAAACCTACTTTCTTTCCCGACTCCCGACTCCCTAGATCGCCCTCTGCCTTGGGATCGCATCGACACGGGGATCGACAAAAAGTGGCTCAAGGAAGATCTGCAACGCGCTATGGAGGCTGCAACCGTCCCTGATTGCTCTTTTGATGGTTGTTCTCACTGCGGCGTTTGTGGAGTCGATTTCGGTCACAACATTGTCATCGAACCACCACCAATTTCCCAATTTGCCGGACAGTACGTTCCTAACAATACCAAAGTTCAAAGACTGCGCCTCCGGTTTGGCAAGCTGGGAGATATGGCGCTAGTGAGCCATCTCGACTTGATGCGCCTGTTCGATCGCGCCGTCCGACGAGCCACATTGCCCGTATCCTTTACAGCCGGATTTAGCCCCAGCCCGAGGATTTCTGTAGCGCTGGCTCTTCCTTTGGGAGTAACGAGTAGTGGAGAGATTGTCGATTTTGAACTAACTCAAATCGTCGAGCCAGCAGTTTTTCGGCAACAACTGAGCAGCCAGTTACCAACAGACATACCTATATACGATGCGATCGCGCTCGATTTAAAAGCACCTGCGGCAATGAAGACTCTAACGGGAGCAGAGTACATCCTGACAATAGCGACAACTCAAACGACAACACCGACACAACGCCAGGAATGGATAGAAACTATTAAAAATTCAACTGAAATTTGGTGGGAGCAGACGACAAAATCTCAGAAAACTTATCAGGTGAACTTGCGCGATCGCCTATTTGAATTAGAATTAGTTCCACCACACAACCCAGATACAGGAGAATCAGACAATACCTTTAACTTGCGCTATACGGGTAGTTGCTCTCAGGACGGCAATCACCTGAAACCAGAACACGTCACGTTCATGCTAGAGCAAGCTGCCCGCCAAGAAATCCAACTGCTCCACATCCATCGCCAGCAACTCATTTTACAGTGACCAGTTATCGGGGAGCAGGGAGCAGGGAGCAGTTAGTTCCGACTTACGACTTACGACTTCTCCAATTAATTGCTTTTTCTCAAGCATGAGTTAAAATTGAGCTAACAGAAGTTTTCTAGCGCTGCATTGGGTTTCTGATTCGCTCTCCCAAATGGGACAGTAGCGAAAATTATTGAGAAGCATCCACGATTCTTTTGCATAGCACTTGAAACGGAGCGGTCGTCTCATTAGTCGCTAAGAGCGTTTCTTGAAGCCAATGACAGGCAAAATAGGCTTTTTAGGTGTCTGTGAATTAGGTGTTTGCGAACTAATATTGTGCTCCTGTCCGCAAATCAGGATGGGAGACAAGATTAAAACTACAAAAAATGCTCGGTTCTCAGAGCAGACTTATGTATGCAGCAGTTTTGAAAACATTTTGTTATGCTTTTAAACTGCCAGCATCTTTAGATTTAGTTGCGATCGAGCGTGGTGAGCGCCACTATTATTTCCAGCAGCGCCTACCTTCAGTCAATCGAAGCGAGAGAGGAGACCTCAAAGCTTCTGATGCTGCGAATTTTTGAGGGAATTGAATGCCAAAACAAATTATCATAGCAGAGCAGCATCACATTGCTGCTGTTTTTTCAGAAGATCAAATTCAAGAACTCGTCGTTGCTACCGGACGACATCAAGTTGGTGATATTTACCTCGGTGTCGTAGAAAACGTTTTACCAGGTATAGATGCAGCTTTCGTAAACATCGGCGATTCAGAACGAAACGGTTTTATCCATGTTACCGATCTCGGACCGTTAAAGCTGAAACGGACTGCGGCAGCGATTACAGAACTACTCGCACCGCAGCAAAAAGTTTTAGTCCAAGTTATGAAAGAGCCGACGGGCAATAAAGGACCCAGGCTCACGGGTAATATCACTTTACCCAGTCGCTACGTAGTTTTGATGCCGTTTGGACGGGGAGTTAACTTATCGCAACGGATCAGAAATGAAAACGAACGCAACCGCTTGCGGGCTTTAGCAATTTTAATTAAACCTGCTGGCATGGGCTTGTTAATTCGTACTGAAGCCGAAGGCAAGCCAGAAGAAGCAATTATTGAAGACCTAGAGGCGATCCAAAAACAGTGGGAAGAGGTGTTACTGAAAGCGCAATCTACCCGCGCTCCCTCTTTACTTAACCGCGATGACGATTTTATTCAGCGCGTCTTGCGAGATATGTATGGCTCGGACGTAAATCGCATCGTGGTAGACTCTGCTACCGGACTCAAGCGGGTCAAGCAATACTTGATGAATTGGGGTGGCGGACAGCCGCCTCAAGGGTTGTTGATCGACCACCATCGCGAACGCATTCCCATTTTGGAATATTTCCGCATCAATGCCGCAATTCGCGAAGCCCTCAAACCGCGAGTTGAGTTGCCTTCTGGCGGTTATATCATTATTCAACCGACGGAAGCATTAACGGTCATCGATGTAAACTCTGGTTCTTTTACCCGTTCCGCTACGGCAAGAGAAACCGTACTGTGGACGAACTGCGAAGCGGCAACAGAAATTGCCCGACAGTTGCGCTTGCGTAACCTGGCAGGGGTGATCGTGGTAGATTTCATTGATATGGAATCGCGCCGCGACCAGTTACAAGTCTTAGAGCATTTTAATAAAGCCTTAAGAGCGGACAAAGCCAGACCGCAAATTGCCCAACTGTCAGAATTGGGTTTAGTCGAACTGACCCGCAAACGCCAAGGTCAAAATATTTACGAACTCTTTGGGCGCACCTGTCCTACATGCGGCGGCTTAGGACATGTCGTACACCTGCCAGGAGAATCGGAAGAACGAGAAGTATCAATGCCATCAGCAGCACGAGAACCCGAATGGTCAGTCCCACAGCCAGCACGGGACTCATACCGCGTCATGCCCAACCCTCGGTCAGTAGAACCCCGCGAAAGTACTAGTAGTAGTAGTTGGGGATTGGAAGCAGAAAGTTTTAGTAATGACTTCGATAGCGATCGCCAAGACTTAATGCCGATCAACCATCCCAATTATCAAGAAATTGGCGACGCGGGGAATAATCGGCGGCGGCGGCGGCGGCGCATCGGCGAGGGGGGCTACAAAGAAGAAAATCCACGGGCAGCGGCTAATTCACTTACCCTGCTCAACGACCGAGATCCAGATCCAGAAGTAGAATCGGAAGGGGCAATTGCCGCTGAAGTTTCCTATAGCGATCGCCGCGATGCCGCAGGCGGAACGCTAAGTCGCGACCATCGCGGCTGGATAGAAAAACCAGAGCGGTCTAAACCCATAAAGCCGGAACCCGTCAAAGTCGCGATCGATCCACCAGAAACAATTGTGGTGGAAATGACACCCGAGGAACAGGCAATTTACGCCGTCATGGGCGTATCGCCCCTAGTACGCTTAGACAGGGAAGTGAAAAATCCCAAATCTGCGATCGTGCAAGTCGTTTTGCCTGGGCAAGCACCTCCTTTGCCTCAAAGTGAAAATGGCACAACGTCCGATTCAGAAGTATCTACCATTGACACTGACAGCGTGGCTGCTGCCGATACTCCGGTTATAGCTGCAATTCCTGAAAACACTGAATCGGAACTACCAGCGATAGAAGACAGCGAAACCGATCGCAAAACTCCAGTCCGTCGCCGTCGCCGTCGTTCTTCGGCAGATGGTGACGAGTAAATTCTGTGTAAAGATCTCTCCAACCCCTCTGAAAAAGGGGGCTTGTGTATAGTGTAGGGTGGGCGATGCCCACCTACTTTTTTTGATTGACTATTATGCCTAAGTCATCGTCCATTCAAAAACTGAAATCTAAAGTTCAAAAATCTAAAATTCACAATGGCATTACCCAGGACTTTGACTCAGGTTTAAGCGATCGATACTCTATCCTCATCGCTGGAGTGGATGAAGTAGGCAGAGGTGCTTTATTTGGTCCGGTGGTAGCAGCGGCAGTAGTTTTACCTCCATCAGTCTTGAAGGAATTAGTAGCAGCCCAGATTAGAGATAGCAAAAAACTATCGCGCGATCGCCGTTTGAAATTAGCAGCCCATATTTGTCAGGTAGCACTTGATTGGCAGATTGGTTTTGCGACCTCTGCTGAAATCGATCGCATTAATATCTTGCAAGCATCGTTACTAGCCATGAAACGGGCAGTCCTGAAACTAAAAATTCAGCCCGAACTATGCTTAGTCGATGGCAGACAACCCATTAAAGATTTATTGATCCCGCAACAGGCGATCGTGAAAGGAGACGAGCAATCTTTGGCGATCGCTTCTGCTAGTATCGTCGCTAAAGTGTGGCGCGATGCCCTAATTACTCGCCTTGCAGTCAAATATCCCCAGTACGATTTAGTCACAAATAAAGGATATGGAACTCAGCGACACATCCAGGGATTGCAACAACACGGTCCCTGTCGCTTGCATCGGCTGTCTTTTCGTCCTTGCCAATTGAAGGGAGTCGGGAGTCGGGAGCAGGGGAGCAGAGGAGCAGAGGAGCAATTCACGCATTAATTCCGAATTCCGAATTCTCCCCACGCACCACTCGCTTTAAGCCTCGCTTACTGGTAGCTGGTAACTGGTAACTGGTAACTGATTCTGATTGTCATTCACCCAACTGCGATAGTCGGTCAAAAGTTGATGTAGCAAGCGTTGCTTAATCGTCACCAACACGCTTTTGAGTAAGCCGTTGCCAGTAGTCTCAACAATTGGTTGGGGTGTCATATTCAAAGGAAAAGGCAGTTCAACCTTTACCTCTAGATCGGCTTTACCTTTAAGTAGAGTAATATTCTGGTGTTGATAAGGAGATAAATGACCGCACAGATTTAACTCAAACCGTTGGTTGATGTAATCTAATCCTAAAATTTCACAAGCAACCGATCGTAAATTCACCGTACCGTTCGGTTCCGTCCACACTTTCAAGTCTGCGGTTGGTTGAATGTTCAGGGTCATAAATGAGAGCGGACGGATCTTCAACCGAAAGCTTTCATTGTTTAACTGCTCGATCCGGCTGGGGTCTACCAAAGCTTTTACCAGGCGTTGGGGTTGACGCAGATAGTGCTGGATCGGTATTGGTTGTTCTGGGACAACAATTTCCACTGACTGAGAGGCGGTGAACCGAGTATACATGGGTTGCAATGTTGCCTATAGAGAGAATTTATAGTTTCTTTAAGCCCATGAGTTCATCCTACTGGAATTCAGTCCAAAAGATGAATAAATCATGAAGGTAATCTTTACACTTGTTAACGATTATAAAGTACTATGAAGTTCTTTGCCCAAATTCAGTTATCAGTGGTGCGTGGTCACTGGTCGCAGGTCACTGGTCACTGATAACTGCTCGTGCGCTCCCTGCTATATTGAGTTATGACTTTTAGCGGCGCTAGCAGGCGAACATGACCGTATCGATTGCCCATTTGGGACCCAGTGGCACTTATTCCGAACAAGCTGCGATCGCCTATCGCGATCGATTGCAACAGGAAGGACAAGAGACAGCCTTGCATCCCTATCCCAGCATTCCTCAAACTCTCAAGGCTGTGGCGCAAGGAGAAACACAGATTGCTGTCGTACCAGTCGAGAATTCGATTGAGGGCAGTGTTGCCGTCACTTTAGATATGATGTGGCTGTTGGATACGCTACAAATTCAACTAGCTTTAGTCTTGCCAATTGCCCATGTGTTGCTTTCCCACGCTCAAAGTCTGGATACGCTGCAAGTCGTCTATTCTCATCCTCAAGCACTGGCACAGTGTCAGTTGTGGTTCACACAATTTTTGCCACGTGTCCAATTGATTCCGACAAATTCTACAACTGAGGCATTACAGCACTTAGAACGGGCGAAAACTGCGGGGGCAATATCTTCTCTACGGGCAGCAAAACTTTATCACTTACCCGTGTTAGCTAGTGGTATCTCTGACTATCCCGATAATTGCACGCGGTTTTGGGTACTCAGTCGTCAGTCCTCGACCATAGGCAGTCACACGTCTCTAGCTTTTAGTTTACCTGCCAACGTTCCTGGTGCATTGGTAAAACCGCTTCAGGTATTTGCCCAAAGAAATATCAATCTCAGCCGGATTGAGTCTCGTCCAACTAAGCGATCGCTAGGAGAATATCTCTATTTTATTGACTTGGAAGGTGACTCTCATAACAGTCCTGTGAAGTCAGCTTTAACAGAATTAACGGCACATACAGAAATCTTAAAGAATTTTGGCAGCTACACAGTCGTGCTGCTTAACCAAAACAACTAGGCAGGATGAATAGAGAATAGCAATTTTTCACAAGTAGGGCGATCGCTCTCATATTTGTGGCGATCGCATTGCAATACTTAGAAACATTAGCACTAGCGATCCATTGATATGAGATCCTAAAAAATAGAAAACGCGATTAATAATGATTTAAGAAAATGGCACAACAGCAATCGACCGTTGTTATTACAGGAACTTCTTCGGGTGTTGGTTTGTATGCAGCAAAAGCCTTCGCTAAACGAGGTTGGTATGTCGTTATGGGATGTCGGGATATACCCAAAACAAAAGCTGCGGCTCAGAGTGTCAGCATACCGGAAGATAGCTACACGGTCATCCATCTGGACTTAGCTAGCTTGGAGAGCGTGCGGCAATTTGTTAAGGACTTTCGGGCAACAGGCAAACACCTGGATGCTCTAGTGTGCAATGCAGCAATCTATATGCCCTTACTCAAGGAGCCGTTACGTAGCCCAGAAGGATATGAGTTAAACGTTGCTACCAATCACCTCGGTCATTTTCTCCTGTGTAACCTCATGTTAGAGGATTTGAAGAATTCGCCAGCTGCGGATAAAAGGCTCGTCATTTTGGGAACCGTAACGCATAACCCAGACGAACTGGGTGGGAAGATTCCACCGCGTCCAGATTTAGGGAATTTAGATGGTTTTGCAGCTGGATTTAAAGCACCAATTTCGATGATTGACGGCAAGAAATTTGAACCCGTCAAAGCTTACAAAGATAGTAAAGTGTGTAACGTATTGACAATGCGAGAACTACACCGTCGCTATCATGACTCCACAGGAATTACTTTTACGTCTCTTTATCCTGGTTGCGTTGCCGATACACCACTGTTCCGCAACCACTATCCGCTGTTTCAAAAACTCTTCCCATTGTTTCAAAAACATGTCACGGGAGGATATGTATCTCAGGAGTTGGCTGGCGAACGGGTAGCTGCTGTAGTTATCGATCCTGAATACAAGCAATCTGGTGCTTATTGGAGTTGGGGAAATCGTCAGAAGAAAGACGGTAAATCCTTCGTGCAAAAAGTTTCGCCTCAAGCCCGCGACGATGAAAAAGCCCAGAAAATGTGGGATTTAAGCGAGAAATTAGTGGGAATTGGGGTTCCTGTGTAGGATGTAGCTTTCTACAACTGAATTAGATTTTAAATGCGATCGCCTGTCTTTTTAACGATGCGCGATCGCATCTGCCAACAGAGCGTGACAGATTTCGAGTGGTTCTAGACTAGAATCGAAGGAATACGAACAACTTATATTTAAATATTTTAAAATTATGTCTTCAAAACTTCGTGTTGTGCATAGCGATCCCGACATATTAGGAGGAACACCTGTATTTATCGGTACTCGCGTACCAGTTAAAACCTTACTCGATTATCTTGAGGCAGGTGACTCGTTGGATGAATTTCTCGATCACTTTCCTAGCGTGAGTCGCGAACAAGCGATCGCAACTCTAGAATTAGCCAAGGAAATGCTGATTGCATATGCGAATCCTGCTTGATGAATGCGTACCGAAACCTCTTAAACGCGAACTGACCGATTATGAGATTTTTACAGTTGTAGAGATGGGTTGGGCAGGTAAAAAAAATGGCGAACTACTCCAACTCATGAATCAAACAGGGTTTACTGTTTTACTGACTACGGATCGAAATTTACGATATCAGCAAAACTTGCAACAAGCTAGAGTTTCGATTGTCGTAATGGTTGCTGCGAGTAATCGCTTGCCCGATCTCGTACCTTTAGTATCAAGTGTTCGTCATGCAATAGACACAATTACTGTGGGAGAAGTTGTTGAGGTAACAGTCTGATAATTAAAAAGAAGGAAAAGCTTACATAGACTGAGTAGCATAATAGTTTTTGTAATCGCCTCTCCTTAAAATCAAAGAAATTTAAAAGATGCGATCGCTTTACACAATATTTCAATTCAGTCTAATCCAGTAAATATAAGTTTTTTTTGTTTGGTAAGAATAGTGCTTAAGACGAATCGCGTCTTGTACTTGTTCGAGCAGCTTTTTCGGACGCTGTTCCATAGGATGTTATACAGAAAAATTCCGTTTTCTTAATTAGGATGTTATACGGAAAAATTCTGTGTAACACCAAGGAATATACGGAAAAATTCCAGATAATCCTCTCGTGAAGGGTAGTTATACGGAAGAATTCGGTATAATCCTCGAATAGGGATGTAAAAAAGAAATTGTCCATATATTCAGACAAAAAGTAGCTGTAATACTCGATCTGTCTCGATCTAGAAAAAGATTATATGGAAACTTTCCGTTTTTCACAGACGGTATCGACTGGAAAGCATTCTTTGAATCCTTTCAAAAATTACAATTGAAATATGGTGAAGATAACTTATCTATCCAAGCAATTGAGAAAAAGAGTATTGAAGCATTTGTGATTCGACTAGAAGTTTCACCCGAAATAAACAAGTCCATTCTTGAAGAGCAATTTAATAGAATTTATACTAAAGCTATTAAAATTCTAGAGAGTCAATATCGTAAAGATCTAGAAGCAAAAGATACTGAAATCACAATTTACCGTAAGCAAAGTGCTGACTTAGTAGAAATTGTTAAGTTGCAAGCAACCAAACCAATCCATGTGGAGGCTAAAGCAGTGGCAGCAAGTCAATCTGACTCAAACGCATTTAGTAACGACCTGCGAGAAGCTAAAATTGCTAACTTTGCTAACCAAGTTCAGGACAGTGCTCGTCAACAGGCTAAGCAATATAACTATGCTTCACCAGAAGGACAAACTCTTGCTGAAGCTGCGGACGAGATTCAACGACTTTTGAAGCAGCTTGAAGAGACTAACCCTACTGCAACTGAATCTGAACAAATAACCTATGTCAATGTTGCAGCAAAGCCAGATCTTAAGCAGAGGGCAATAGCTGCTTTGAAGGCAGGAGGAGATACTACAATTGATGAATTTTTTCTAGAAAATAAGTATCTTAAAATCGGAAAAGCTGTGATTAAAGGTTGGTTACAACCGAACGGATAAACTCACTAGTGAGGCGACAATAGCCTAACAATCCGCTTGCACACCGACCGTATCGAATTGGTTAGTTGAGAACGAAAAGTTACTAGCGGCGGGTGAAACGGGTCGTTAAATTACCGAATTATCGATGAGAAAATGACGAAAGATTATCTATAAAATACGATCGCGCTCCCAATTTTAAAGCAGAATGCGATTGCACTTACTATAAATAAGAAAAATACAGTTGAGCGACTTCACTAACTTCTGATACGCTACACTTGATGTATCCTCAGGAGTGGTAACTTGCCAACGCAGAAACAGTTAGAAACTACAGTATTCCTTTGTCAGGTGCTTTCTAATTTCTACTAGCAAATTCAAGTTTTTCGTTACGACCAAAAGTTAAAAACGCTTTAGATCCAGGCTGGAAGGACTGATGAAATTGCGCTGATAATAAAAGGGGCTGGAAATTGGAAACTTGTGCCATAATGTCAGACCTACACCAAATGACAAACGCTGAATTGAAACAATATATCTCCGTACAATGACGATGAAGCTTTTCGAGCTGCATTGGAAGTTTTGATGAGCCGTCGTAACCCTACAAATCTTCAACCTTATCCCTTTGACCCGTCCGATCCTGAAGCTGAAGTCACGGCTATTTTAATAGAGAAATTGAAACAGGCTGAGTAGAACAGTACTATAGCGCGATCGCCTCTCCTCACAAAAACAAGCGATCGAAGATAAATATTTAGGTAGTGCGATCGCGTCTCATAGCTCGATAGGATGTTATTGGAACCTATCGCCTGTTTTGATGTCAATGACCGAACAACGCGATCGCGAATTGCCCTCGTCAGATCGAGTCACAAACGAGACAGTTAAAGAGTCTCAGAGTGACGGTATTGGTGCTGTCTGGAACCAAACGACAGCAAAGATAATGCAACTTCTGCCTGTAGATCGAGCAGCACAAACGATAGTCAACTGGTTCAGCGTCAGCGATGAACGAGTAGCAGACATTTTAGCGACGGTACGCGCCGAACTACCAACGACAGAAGCTTTACTCATTGGCAAACCCCAGGCGGGAAAAAGTTCGATCGTGCGCGGCTTAACCGGAGTTTCAGCCGAAATCGTCGGACAAGGATTTCGCCCTCATACGCAACATACCCAACGATATGCCTATCCGACTAACGATCTGCCGCTACTCATTTTTACCGATACAGTGGGATTGGGAGATGTGAATCGAGAGACGCAGGCGATCGCCCAAGAACTGATTGGCGATCTGCAACAAGCTAGCCATTGCGCTAGAGTTCTGATTCTCACGGTAAAAATTAACGATTTTGCTACCGATAGCTTAAAACAAATTGCGCAAACGTTACGCCAGAAATATCCAGATATTCCCTGCTTGCTAGCTGTCAGTTGCTTGCATGAGGTTTATCCTACAGGGACAGCCGATCACCCAGACTATCCACCTCAATTTGATGTCGTGACTCGCGCCTTTAGTGCCATTCAAGAGAACTTTAGCGGCTTATACGATCGCGCGGTTCTTATCGACTTTACCTTAGAAGAAGATGACTATAACCCAGTGTTTTATGGTTTAGAAGCCTTGAGAGATACGTTAGCCGATTTGCTCCCAGAAGCCGAAGCTAGGGCAATCTATCAGTTATTGGATGAAAAAGCAGGTCAGCAAATTGGCAACCTCTATCGGGACGTAGGACGGCGCTACATGCTTGCCTTTGCGATCGCCGCCGCTACTTTAGCAGCCGTACCTTTACCCTTTGCTACCATGCCCGTCCTCACAGCCGTACAGGTATCGATGGTCAGCCTCTTAGGGAAATTATACGGACAGACATTAACCCCGTCGCAAGCAGGGGGCGTAGTCAGCGCGATCGCAGGGGGTTTCTTGGCACAGGCAATCGGGCGAGAATTGATTAAATTCATTCCTGGATTTGGTAGCGTCATCGCTGCTTCCTGGGCTGCTGCATATACATGGGCGCTAGGAGAGGGGGCTTGTGTCTACTTTGGTGACTTGATGGGAGGCAAAAAGCCCGATCCGCAGCAAATTCAAGCCGTGATGCGATCGGCGTTTCAATCAGCACAAGAACGATTTAAAGGAATTAAACGTTAAGAAACCAAAAATATTGCTAATTCTTCAGTAGAGCGGATGTTTGATGTACCGGTTCGGTGCAGCATAGATAGTATTATGCAATGCAGTAGTCTTTGAGGCAGAAGAGGATGGTATCTACTTTAAATGAAGCCCTAGAATTTATCGCAAATTACGTGCCACCGAAATCTCCCGATGGTCGTGTTGCTTATCCAATATTGGAAGACGGTCTGAGTTACGCAGAAATTAAGCAAAAGCTGAAAGATTTACCCTTTGACTTACCCACAGAAGTTTACGAATTATATCAATGGAGTGATGGCGGCTTTTTAGGCAACTTACCATATCCAAATCGCAGCGATCGCAGCGAATACGCTAAAATCGACAAATTTATCTCTTTAGGGAGAGCTGTATCTCTGGCGAAAGAGTGGGGTAACGGTGCTTTTCCTCTATTTGAATACGAAGATGGAGATATTTGTTTTACCGTTGGCTCTCAAGTTAAGCAAAGAGTTGCACCGATCTTTTGTCGCCATAAATCTTCAGTTGCAGAGCAACCGAAATACGATAGCTTGACGACTATGATGGTGAAGCTGGTAGAAGGAATCCAATCGGAAACGAGTCGGAGATAAGCAGACTAATTTACTCTCTATCAATTGGAGTTTGAGCAGGTTTTACATTGTTGCAAAACTCCTATTAAGTTTTATTTTTAACTTAAAAAATCTACTGTAATATGAATTGCAACGCAGATAAAGATAGGTTTTTACGAAAATCTCCACTTAGCGATCTTCTTTGCGTCTTTGCGTCTTTGCGTGACATAAAACTGTATCTTCACTTAGTTTGAAAAATGTTTTGTACCATTTTCTTATCCGTACTTGCCGCAGCGCGATCGAGTGCGTCAACTTCACTAGCATCCAATCGCCAACCCAAAGCACCCAAATTCTCTTTTGCTTGTGCTACGGATTTCGCTCCAGGAATGGGAATAGTTCCTTTACATATACACCAATTAATTGCCACTTGAGACATAGTTTTATTTCTCGAACTTGCGATCTCTTGCAAGCATCCTAACAACGGACGCACTCCTGGTAATAGCTGCCGAAATAATAAACCGCGAATTCCTTTGGGTAAAGCACCTTGAGCATATTTTCCGGTCAAGATTCCCAACGCTAAAGGACTATAGGCAATTAATTTGATTCCCAATTCATCGCATACATCTTTAATACCTAATTCGGTAACGGGATAGGTAGATAGCAACGAATACTGAACTTGTAGCGTAGAGATCGCAACGCCGCGATCGCGCAACTTTTTATAGACTTGTTTCAGCCGTTGGGAACCATAATTTGATAAACCAACTCCCTTGACTAAACCTTGTTCGTACAAATCGGCAAGACCATCCAATAATACCCACTCTTGCCAAGGGGCATAATTAGCTGTAGACCAATGCATTTGCACCAAATCGACATTCCTACCCAAACGTTCAGCAGAAGCTTTACCAGCCTTAACCATCGATTGACGGGTCAATCTCCAGGGATAAGCAGCTAGTTTAGTGGCAATACAAATATTTTCTTTCTCAAGCCCCTGATATTCTCTAGCAAATTGCCCCAACAGCATTTCGCTGCGTCCGTTTAAGCGCCCAGTACCATAAGAATCACCTGTATCGAATAAAGTCACGCCATTGCTGACACAGAGATCGAATACTGCTTGTAACTGGTCGTCCATGCTTTCATCGTAGCCCCAGAGCAAGCGATTACCCCATGCCCACGTACCGCAGCCCATTTCTGGAAGGTAAAGTTGATGAGTTTGCATACTTTTCTACCCTCGTTTTAGATCCCCCTAAATCCCCC
Organism: Chroococcidiopsis sp. [FACHB-1243]; assembly: GCF_014696895.1. NCBI lineage: Bacteria > Bacillati > Cyanobacteriota > Cyanophyceae > Chroococcidiopsidales > Chroococcidiopsidaceae > Chroococcidiopsis > Chroococcidiopsis sp. [FACHB-1243]. Next base: position 67,274 of record NZ_JACJQX010000021.1, read on the forward strand.
TTAAAAAGGGGGACTTTGAAATGCTGATTCTATTTATAAAAAGGAGGACTTTGAAATGCTTGTTCTTCCTTTTTAAGGGAGGCTTTGAAATGTTTGTTCCCCCCTTAAAAAGGGGGGCTAGGGGGGATCTTCTTACTTCGCGATCGCTTCTTGCAATCGTTGTTTATCCAAATCTTTCTGATGCAAAATCAGCCACGATTCAACGAGATCGGGACCGTGTAAGTCGCCAGTGAGAGCAGCACGGAGCGATCGCATCACCAATCCTTTTTTGACGTTTTGCTCCTTCATCACCTGTTTAATAATCTCCTGGGTACTGTCTGCGCTTAATTCAGCCCTGCCATCCAGAGCAGTGATTATTCCTTGAACCACATTATCAGCCCCTGCTTGCTTGAGTTGTTCGGTTGCTTCGGCGCTGAATTCCACAGATTTGACAAAGAATAACCGACACATATCCACAGCATCCGGTAGCCGCGCCAAACTCGCACCAACTAAGGCTGTAATTTTTTCCAACCAAGCGCGATCGCTTACCGGATCGAACTCGTATCCTACCTCTTGCCAATAGGGTATCAGCAGATCGGTTAACTTATCTACGGGCATATGATGCAGGTACTGACTGTTAATCCAATCTAGTTTTGCCCAATCAAATTTTGCCCCAGCTTTATTCACGCGATCGAAACTAAATAGCTTTGCCGCTTCCTCTAGGGTAAAGATTTCTTGGGTAGAATCAGGTGGCGACCAGCCTAATAATGTCATGTAATTGACGATCGCCTCTGCGACAAAACCCATTTTCTTAAAGTCAGAAATGGATGTCACCCCATCTCGCTTAGAAAGTTTCTGCCCTGTCATATTCAAAATTAAGGGCGTATGGGCAAATTCTGGTACGCTTGCGTTAAAAGCTTCGTAAAGTAGAATTTGCTTGGCTGTATTGGCGATGTGATCTTCACCGCGAATTACATGGGTAATGTTCATATCCATGTCATCCACGACAACAGCAAAATTATACAAGGGCTGACCGATGCTACCATCTTCAGCGCGACGGGCAATTACCATATCGCCGCCCAAGTCACTACCGCGCCAGCGCATTTCTCCTCGCACCAAATCGTTCCAGACAATTTCGCGATCGTCGTCAATCTTAAACCGAATCACAGGATGACGACCTTCAGCCGTAAAAGCTGCTTCTTGTTCTGGGGTTAAATTTCGATGGCGGTTATCGTAGCGGGGTGCTTCGTTTCTGGCTTTTTGCGCTGCCCGCATTTCTTCCAATTCTGCCTCGGTGGTATAACAGCGATATGCCAAACCTTTATCGAGTAAGTCTTGTACTCGTTGCTTGTAGATATCTAGACGATCTGACTGAAATATGGGACCTTCATCCCAGTGCATACCGAGCCAGTTTAAACCGTCGAGAATATTTTGAGTATATTCAGGGCGCGATCGCTCCGTATCCGTGTCCTCAACCCGTAAAATAAACTGTCCCCCGTGATGGCGGGCAAACAGCCAGTTAAATACTGCGGTTCTTGCTGTACCGATATGTAAGTTACCAGTGGGACTGGGAGCAATGCGAACGCGAATCATAGATCCAGGTATTTAGGTTAAACAAATATAAAGACGTTCCATAGAACGTCTCTACATCAATACATTTTAACGGGACTGACGGGGCTCGAACCCGCAACTTCCGCCGTGACAGGGCGGTGCTCTAACCAATTGAACTACAGTCCCTTAGTCGGACGATTTATCATCATGCCATGTCTATTCTAGCTTGTCAAGCACTGTAGTGAATTTTTTTTGAGGGGGCGATCGCTTGCGGTAACTTAACTGAAGATCTTGCACTGATTGCAACGTCCGCCTGTGAACCAATTCACAGTCTCATAACCTAAGTCGGATAAATCCGGCTGCAAGATCGATCGTTTTTAGTCTACTGAAGTAGACTTTTGCTATTAGCCTTGAACTTAAGTTCAAGGTGAGTCTGGATACCAATTGATAATGCTACAAGAGCTGCATTAACCATTCATCTGCTGAACAATCTTCATTGTCTCTACGCTTACCGTACAGACTCTTGATAGTAAATCGATGACTTGGGCTTTATAATCTGCAAAGCGATAGGTATTGAATTTTTCAGCAATAGTTGGATCTTTAGGTTTCTTTTCTTTGTATTGATTCAAAATCCATTCTAGGGCGGAACGGTTGCCTAAAAGATATTCCCAAGCAATTTTTGGTACGCCTTCTAGGGTAGTATTTTCATCTAGAATGAGACTTCCTTTGATTTTATCTACTTTTAATTTTGATTTGGGTGTACGTGTGTTATCTCCGCAGGGGATATCGATTTGTTTTAGAGGATAAAGTTCGACGGTTTCATAATTGATATGTAAATCCATCAGATGTTTACCCCAGTTTACCCATTGATGAAAGTCTTCGTAGAAAGGTAAGCGCGGAAATTCTCGTTTTAGGTTGAGTTCGTATTTTTTTCGATATTCGGGATTGTGTAAGATGGCGTAGGTATAGTAAAAGATATCGAGTTTGGTGATTGTAGAGTCGTTGTAATGGATTTGAAATTGTTCTAATCCCCAATCGGTAATGTTGTCGATGCAGTTTCCTTCTTTGTCGTAGCGGTAGAGAGGAAGACATTGAGAATCACCTGTTAGATGTAAATCAATTATTGTATTGCTAGCTAAGCAGTGAAATGATTTGGTATTTCCGATTGCTGAAAAAGCTATATATTTATTGACAAGATCTTGATTAGTGAAAATATCAAACCACTGATACGTTCTTCCATTAAAATGTTTATCAAAGTAAAAATATTGCTTATAAAAAGGTCTATAAAGACTTAATTCAATCTTATCTTCCTCAAACTTTTTTTGAATTCTTCTTTTAAAGTAGGCTCTTAAATCCTCATCCCATTTTATTTCTTGCGAAAAATTACTTTGATTGTGATTGTTAAATTCATTTTGATAAATTTCTGTAAAGAAATTCATTTTTGCAACTAAGCTTTTTTTTGATAAATCATATATCCATTCATCACGCTGAGTTGCAATTCCTCTTGAAAAGACTTGAAACACTGCTTGCTGTGCTTTTCCAGCTTTTACATCTTTATCAATTAAAGGTACTAAATTATCAAAATCATTATCAACCTGGTTAATCCAGTTATGTTTTTTGTCTGGTATAATATGCTCAAAATCAAAATTATGAAATTTATTAACAGTAAGATAATTTATTTTTTTTCTCTTATTTCATGTTCATGAAAGGGATTAGAGTAAAATATCTTACATCCTTTTGCTTTGGCATCTTTGACAAGAAAACCTATAGTGATACCTGTCATAGCACTTGTACCGAAAATAGTGTGTTTTTCAGAAATAAATATTCCATTTTTTCCTGAAATTGCTCTAACATTACCTCCCAAGTCAATAAAATAAGCAAAAGAAAACTCATTTTGAATACACTTTCTCAAACCATCGAAGGCGCGAGCATCTAAAAATGAAGAATTCGTAATAAGGCATATAATTCCATCTTTAATTCTATCTGTTGCCCAACGCAAGAACCGAGTATACATATCATATACAACAATTCTATTTTGAGCTTTGCTTTCTCTAATATATGTATCTTTAATTCTTTTGTCTATCGCCGTATATGTGCGATTAGCATTATTCTCATTAAAATTCCCTTGTTTAGCATTATATGGAGGATTACCAATAATTACAGAAATAGTTTTGTCATTCTGGCGCTTAATCCTCGCAGTATTTTCCACAGATAGTGCAAACATATCTAGTTGCTTCTCATGAAAACTGGTATGCTCAAGCGTATCGACAAAACAGATATTATCGAACTCTTGATATTCACCCATTTTTTGTTTATAGGTAAACTCAATATTCAAATTTGCAATGTAATACGGCAAAATTGCTAATTCATTACAGTGAATCTCATTCTTATATTTATACTCAAGCTTATTTTTAGGTAAATACTCAATTAACTCAGTAATAAAAGTTCCCGTACCTGTAGCCGGATCGAGAATTTCTACATCCTTATCGGCTAAAATCTTACCAAAGTGTTTATGAGTTAAATAATCTACACTCTCAATCATGAACCGAACGATTTCATTCGGCGTGTAGACAGTTCCCAATCTGTCAGCAGCTTTAGGATTATATGCTTTGTAAAAATTCTCGTAAACAGCTTTTAAAAACTTCTGCTTCTCATGATGGTTGTAAATATTTGCCGCAGTTCTTCTAATCACTCCATAATAACGCTCAATTGTATCGAGCAAGTTTTTCTTCGTACCACCTGTAAAGAAGGTATCGATAACTCTCTGTAATTCCCGTGCAATATTATTTTCTCTGTGAAACTGCGATTCATTAAATATATTAATAAAAATATCTTCGGTCAAAATATGCTGAATCATCATTTCCCGCACATCTAACAACGTGACTTCAGAATTGATTGATTTTTTGCAAATCTCCCAAAAGTTGTTTCTACACTCTCTAAATGCTGTATTACTTTCATTTTGCCGCTCAATTGTATCGCGTAGTGTATCTAGAATCTTTGGTAAATCTTGCTTAAAAGCTCCAATTGCAGTCCGAAAATCTTTGACTTCAGGACGAACGTAATTAATAAAGGTAGAAATAACTTTATCTAACGCATCCCCATCGCGCATAGGAACGCGCAAAATTTCATTGCTACTCTGAATTAAAACTGCTGTCTGGGAATCTTCAAATAGAATGTTGCTGTCAGGATAGCCTTTCTTCAGCTTTTTATCGATTTCTTCGTCTAGATTATCAAATTGATCTTTACTTTCCCAATAACCCCAGTCTAAACGCAAAGCGTCTTTTACTGTACCGTCAGGATAGACAAGTTTGCCATTTCTAGTTTTGTAGTCTAATTCGGGAATTAGGTAAAATTCTCTCGGTTTGCAATATTCGTTCAGTAAGTTTTGAAAAGCCACCCGAATAGAAGTTTCTTTGCGCGAACCACCGTATTGAATAACTTTATCTACTTCAGCATGATATTGACTAATTAATAGCCTAGACATAATTCAATTTATGAATTTTTCATGTCCAAGCTAGCCTGATGAAGATGAGGTAAGCTTCAGAAGGTTTGCCGATTTTTGTTATGGAGGTGGACAATAAATATTGATGTGATTGTTCAATATCTCAGTAATAATGCGCTTGAAAATTTGATGGCATTAGACAAAAGTTTGAATTGAAATCAACTCAGTAATTTTAACTACGCAAAAATTCAGGATGCATGGCTATATACCCTATACGTTGATGCACTATGTTGCTGTAATATTCGAGCGATCGCTATCTACAAACCGTATTGTATCGATATCATATCGTATGATTGCGATCGCTCATTTTTACTAATGACTTAGCAATAGAACTTGTCAGGGTTTCATAACCCAAACTCTATTGTTATATGAGAGTTAAGTCAATCAATATTGAAACTCAAGCCTAGAATTTTTACTATAGAAATTAATCTATATTCAAGCAAGAAAAATCCTATTTGTTAAGTTATAAAATTGTTTATTAAGTTGTGAAAAATGCTAATGACTTTTGCAACAATAAAGTCAACAATTGTTTTAGAGGAAACTGGTTTTTTCCTATCTTACCGGAGGATAAAATAATGAGCCTTGTTGCCCAAGTTATAGCTCAGTCTGATGAAGCAGATCGCTTTCTTAGCCGCACGGAATTAGATAAACTACAAGATTTTTTTAAAACTGGAGAGACGCGACTTAAAGTAGCGCAAATCCTATCGCAAAACGAACAAAAAATTGTCCAAGAGGGTAGCCAAAGATTTTGGAAGGTGATACCAAATACTCCCAGCAACAGCGGCGATCCGAAAAAAACTGCCTTATGTCAAAGAGATCAAGCCTGGTATCTCCGACTTATTACATATGCCGTATTAGCTGGAAACATGAAACCCTTAGATGATATCGGCATAAATGGAATGCGCGAAATGTATGTATCCCTAGGTGTTCCTGTTAGTAACATTGGTAGTTGTATGCGCTCTTTAAAAGAGGTTGCTACAGGTTTAATGAGTCGCGAAGAAGCCGATCTTGTCAAACCTTATTTCGATTATTTAATCCGAGCCATGTATTAAGTTTTGGTGAGGTAATTGGAGTTTGCCTTTGTTAAGGGTTAGACAACTCAAAACATCAAACTTTCAGCACATAAATTCTGCAATTAAAAACGAAGCAATCAGTTGGAGAAAAAATTATGCAAGACACGATTACTTCTGTTATCAATCCTGCGGATCGACAAGGTAAATATCTCGATACACCTGAGTTGGAAAAGTTGAGAAAATATTTCCAAACAGGAGAGTTGCGCGTAAAAGCAGCTGCTACTATCAGTGAAAATGCCTCTGGTATTGTCAGTCAAGCAGTAGCAAATTCGCTCCTATATGGAGATATCACCTGTCCTGGGGGTAATATGTATCCCACTCGTCGCTATGCAGCCTGCATTCGCGATTTAACCCTATTCTTGCGTTATGCTACCTACGCTATGTTAGCTGACGATCCTTCCATTATTGAAGAGCGGGTTCTTTTTGGGTTGAAGGAAACTTTCAGTACTCTAGGTGTTCCGATTCAGCCCACCGTGCAAGCAATTCAAGCATTAAAGGAAGTCACGACTCGTTTAGTTGGCGCGGAAGCTGGGCAAGAAGTTGGGACGCATTTAGACCACATTTGTAGTGGTTTAAGTCAGTGACTGGTAGCTAGTTACTAGGTCGTTTAGATCCCCCCAACCCCCCTTAAAAAGGGGAGCTTTTAGATCCCCCCAACCCCCCTTAACAAGGGGGGCTTTTAGTTACCCCCAACCCCCCTTAACAAGGGGGGCTTTTAGATCCTGTATTTGCCACCAGTCACTAGCCATCGATAACTGATAACTTTGTAGAGACGTTACATGTAACGTCTCTACACTGATAACTATTAACCCCCATACAACTTGCTAGATTTTTGTTTTTGGTAAGTAGTCTCGTAAAGATTCTGAGGCATGGGGGAGGGGTATTCTAACTTCGATTTTCTCTCACGACTAGAGCTTTCGTAAAAAGTCTTTTCTTCGTCGTTGGGATAGTTGAATTGGTAAAGCACTTGTCGATGATTGGGCTGTAATTTTGTCCTTGTGGATGCAACTAAATTTGAGGAGGGTTCGTAAAGATAGTTCAAAGATTTTTGGGCAGATTCTTGGTAAGCAAAAGCTGGCTGAAGCTCAACTTGAGGAGATTCATAGAATGTATTCCAATTGGGTTGAGGCTGGTGGTTGAAAGCTCGCTGATATGCTAAATTTGCAGTTCTAATTTCCGAGAAAGCTGCTTTCCAAGATTGTAGAACGGGTTCAAAGTAGCCAGATGCCAGTCCAAAATGCCAGAGAGAACCCTGGAGAGTGAAGAACGATAGGTAAAAGTAGGTATTTGCCAACCAAACGCGAGTTGTAGGTTCTAATTGGTTTGGGTCGAAGTAGTGCGGTAATAAGGACGATTTGAGGCTTAAGGGCGCACCATAAAACTCAACTGGGTAGGCGAGGGTATTAAATCCGCAAAAGTAAGAGCCAGCAAATCCTGTCAAAGCAAGACTAAATAGAGAGTAAGAAAGAATGGCGTTACCAGAGAAGAGAAAACGTTGTTTGACCCAATCCCACGGTTCTGTAATGATGTGCCATATTCCTGCCACAATTAACAGCGCACCAACATAAATGTGACCGCCAACAACATCTTCAAGATTGTTGACATCAAATAGATGACCGATGCGGTCTACAATTATTCCAGGATTTAAAATGGGATCGGTAACGACGCGCACTTGTCCGATATTAGCATCGTAAAGTCCGCCAAAAAACATGGCTTTTGCTACTAACAATAAAGCCCCTATTCCTAAGAAAATCAAGTGATTTCCTAAAATAAAACTCAGTTTTTTGGGGTCGTCCCAACTAAAATGATATTGCCGCGCTAGAGGATTTTTGGACTCTTCTAAGCTTGCCGGAGCTTGCCAGCGGTGAAATAAAGTGCCTGCTGTAAAAACTGCGGCGGAAACAAGCAGTACAACTCCAAAAGCAAAAAAGGGATAAGTGTCAATCACTTGACCGTCAGAAACCTGACTCCACCCTTGTGTAGCCAGTCGAGGTAAGAGAAATAACCCTTGTTCTGACATCAGACGGTCGGGAGAATATCGATTAATTTCTAACAGTATCAGCGCACCAATGCTAAAGGCTACGATCGCAGCATGGGCAATATGAGCAGTTAAAAATGTGCCTGATAAATTAGTTAGGCGCGCATTACCAGCCCACCAAGGATGTTGGGCTTTGCGATCGCTTGCAGTTTCGATCATTATTTATTGTCCTCACTTTCAAATCGGTCTACTGAAAGTCGAGATAGCTTGTGGAAAAGCTTCTGTTACAAAACTTCAAATTAAGCGCTCAAAAATGAAAGAACGATCTTGACTTCCAAGCCAAATTCGGACATGAAACAGCGCTGCAAAGATGGGGATTCCCTCTTTACCAATTTCGATCGCTTCCACTGAGAAAACTGTTACGATGAGCCTGCCAAGTCATGCACCAACAGTTTCAAGCAGATGCGATCGCGACGAATGGAAATTTTAATTATTTTCATCTTTCATTATTTCGGAACTTGCAAACTATTCGCAATCACCAGAATTATTTCGTAATATTTGTATATATCCTTTAATTTGCTTTTGCTAAAATTTATTAGCGATCGCGCAAAATGAAGACTAGATCGCGCGAAACGAACGCTCTTTATCGTTAAAGTAGAAACTCTAACTCCTTTCGTTCCTATGGTTGCCCTATCTCCTAGCTTGCAAGCTAGACTCTCAACACCTCTTAAAATCGGCTCGTTTGAAGTTAATAGTCGAGTCTTACAATCACCGCTATCGGGTGTAACTGACTTAGTGTTTCGCCGTTTAGTGCGCCGCTATGCTCCAGAGTCAATGATGTACACCGAAATGGTGAATGCTACCGGGCTGCACTATGTCAAAGAGCTGCCTAAAATTATGGAGGTAGAACCGCAAGAAAAACCGATTAGCATTCAACTATTTGACTGTCGCCCTGACTTTTTGGCAGAAGCCGCCATCAAAGCTGTTGAAGAGGGGGCAGATACAGTCGATATTAATATGGGTTGTCCGGTCAATAAAATTACCAAAAATGGTGGTGGTTCTTCGCTGTTGCGACAACCAGAAGTTGCGGAAGCGATCGTCCGTTCTGTAGTGCAAGCCGTCGATGTACCAGTGACGGTAAAAACTCGCATTGGTTGGACGGATAAAGAAATAACCATCCTAGACTTTGCCAAGCGGATGGAAGATGCGGGGGCGCAAATGATTACCGTTCACGGGCGTACCCGCGCCCAAGGCTACAACGGTGCGGCAAAGTGGGAATGGATTGCACGGGTAAAGGAAGTGCTGTCGATTCCTGTAATTGGCAATGGTGATATTTTTTCTGTAGCAGCAGCAGTGAAGTGTTTGGAACAGACAGGTGCAGATGGGGTGATGTGTTCGCGAGGGACGCTAGGCTATCCGTTTTTAGTTGGAGAAGTAGATTACTTTCTCAAGACAGGACGAGAATTACCGTCTCCTACACCAGTCGAACTCTTGCAATGTGCTAGAGAACATCTTCAAGCGCTGTGGGAATACAAGGGCGATCGCGGTGTGCGTCAAGCCCGCAAACATATGACATGGTACGCTAAAGGTTTTAACGGTGCAGCTGAATTACGCGGTCAACTCAGCGTTATCGAGTCTGTGACTGAGGGGTTAGAACTACTCGATCGCGCGATCGAACAACTCGACCGTCAGTTATCAGTCGTCAGTTAACAGTGACTAGTGACTGGTGGCTAGTGGTAAGTGGGGTGTGGGGTGTAGGGTATGGAGATTGTAAATTTCTTTCTCCTTCAGTTGGGCGACTCCTGTACGGGCAGGTTTAGAAACCCGCCCCTACCGACTCCTAATAAATAAAGGCAAGAGGCAGCTTGACCCCTTGCCTCTTGAGATCGCGCCTAACTGTTGACAGTTTGACGCTTAAAAAGTTTTGTCGATGAAATCTTTAGCTTTATCTTTAACATCTTCTTGAGCGTGCATTGTGGCTGCATCCTCTTGTTTTGCTTGTCCTTCCAACTTATCTTTGGGATCGCCTGTCAGCTCGCTCATCGCTTCTTGAACTTTGCCTTCAACGTTCTTAGCAACTGCTTCAACTCTTTTTTCGATGCTCATATTAATCTCCTACTAAAACTACTGGTAATTTCTGCTGCAAGCAGGATGTAAAGTATTTATACGTATAGCTTGTAGGATGAACGAGAGATCTAACATCGTTCGTCAGTCAGATTTTCGAGGTGGCGATCGCCTATCTTAAGACCGATATCTGTGAGTCTTTAGAAAGATTTGAGTGTCAGTGCAAGAAAACAAAAAGCAGAACACTGAAGACTTGCAGCTTTAAAATCGCCTTTTTCAACTATGTAATTACTATTACCAGGCTGTACCAGCATCGTTAATCGATGCTAAATGTATAGCTAGAGACAGCAACAATATTAACTCTGGTTATAAGTCGTACAGCACATTTTAGGTAATTAACTGTACTAATCGATAAAATTATTTTTTAACTCTAATAAGAACAACTAATAACTTGCCGATCGAAGTTAATGATTACTCGATTTCAACCCTCCCAAACATAAAGAAATTATAAATTTATGACTGTCAGCAACTAGGAATAGATAACTCTCTTCTTGTAAAAGAATCTCAAAAACCTTTCTGCTGAAGCTACTGCTACTAAAGGGGTTCAGGATTAAATCTCTATGAAGATGATCGGATTTAGCATCTGACTTTTCCGTAATTAGTAGCTGATTTCTAGTCGAACAATCGTTTTTGCAGTCCGTGGAAGTTCCGTATTTCGTTAAATCGGCATTTTCACTGAATCGACTCGCAAATTTTTCTTAAAGTTCAGCTTGTTTTTAACTATTGCCCGTAAAAATACTGTGGTTCCAATAATGAATCTAATATATATTTTTTAAGGATTTTGAAAAACTTAAAAAAATCTTGAAGGATTTTTGATAGTTGTTGAGTATTGACGCGAGATAAGAGTGCGAAGGTTTTATGTAAATAAGTTCATTTATTTGATAGTAGAAATAACAAGTGTAGCTAAATTCACTAGGCTATAAAACAACAAAAAAAGTCCGGTTGTAAAATTTCAAGTTTAAAGGATCGAGTTTATGTATTTAATGATGGTGTTAGTTGCCGCATTTGCTTATACCTTGGGTGGCATGTATATGAAACTTTCCAAGGGACTATCTGAACTCGTACCTAGTTTGCTAGTTTATTTCTTTTTAATTGCCGGGGCTAGTATTGAAGCCATAGCCATGAACGATTCTAGTTTAGGAGTCACCTATCTTTTCGTGGTTGGGCTAGAATTTATCTTGGCATTTTTAGTTGGAGCTTTGCTTTTTCGCGAAAGCTATTCTCATGGCAACCTATTTGGTGTATCTTTGATTGTTGCCGGAATTATTCTTTTGAGTGCAGGAGAATGCTAAGCAGATGCTTCAGCGATCGCTTCATCTAAATTAAGTACCATAAAAAATTTTGACAGGGCAGTAAAATTAAACGTGTTTTCCCGATCGCCATTACAGCCACTAGTCAAAGCGCGATCGCACCTAAACAACTTCAATCAAACTTTTAAAAGAGATCTATGGGTCGTTCATTGTTGTTTCAAGACCTTAAACGTGCTATAAAAATCGGAATTTACGCCAAAAAAAATCATCTCTCAATCAGTCAGGGTATCGAACAGATAGCTCAGATGCAAGCCAGCGCTGCTCAATCCACGGTACGGGAAAGAGAAACCCAACTAATGGGAACGGCTTTGGGGAACGTAGCGATGCAGCTAGAGCGCTCTTACATTTCGCCTCAGGGGGAGCGAGATGTCAAAATTGGGATTGTAGGCGCGGGATTAGCAGGTTTAGCTTGTGGCTACGAACTAAAGCAGCAAGGCATCTCTGCCACAATTTACGAAGCGAGCGATCGCGTCGGCGGACGTTGCTATTCACTCGGTAAAACATTCCCTGGAGCCGCGAAATTCCCGCATCAAGTCATCGAACGGGGTGGAGAACTGATCGACAGCCAAAACAAAACTATCCTGCGCTGGGCGCGACAATTTCAACTCACGCTGGAAGACGTGTCTCAGCAGCCAGGAGAATTCGCTTGCTATTTCAACGGACAGCACTACACTGAATCGGCGATTTTAGAACAATATCAAGAGTTTCTAGCTGAAATAACACAAGACTTACAGAAAATCTCTGCCACACCAACTGTAGATTGCTTTACGTCGGCGGATGCACGGTTTGACAAAATCAATTTATTGGAATATTTAGAAAAACGCCAAGTAGGAGATACAATTAAGGCTGCGATGAATGCAGCCTATATGGCAGAATATGGGCTGGAGTTGGAAGAACAAAGCTGTCTGAATTTTTTGTTGGTGGTACGAGACATTGAAACATCACAAGCTTCTCCCTTTCAAATTTTTAGTGACGAACGTTATCACATCGTTGAGGGTAACGAGCAAATAGTCCGAGGATTAAGCCAAGAACTCCAAGGACAGATTGAGTTGGGGATGAGACTGGTGAGGGTACGCAAGAATTCAACAAACCGCATAGAGGTCACTTTCGACAACGGCGATCGCACGATTGATGTCGCATACGATGCCGTAGTGTTAGCAATTCCTTTTGCACTACTGCGCCAAGTCGAACTAGACGCAACTTTAGAACTACCAGATTGGAAGCAGGAAGCAATTAATAAACTCGATCAAGCCACTCACGCCAAAATGATGCTGGGTTTTAATGGTCGTCCTTGGGCAGATCGTGGCATTAGTGGTGCATCGTACTCTAATTTATCCCACCATCAAACCACTTGGGAAACAAACCCGACTGGGGCAAGTGGCGATCGCGCCATATTAGTAGACTTTTCTAGTGGTAGAAGGGGAGCGACGCTTAACTCCAATCGCGTGCAAACAGAAGCGCACCTATTTTTGAAAGATTTGGAAAAAGTTTATCCTGGGGCGATCGCCCAAGCAACACGCGATCGCGCTGGCGATTTACTCGTACACCTAGAAAACTGGACTGCTAACCCCCTCGCCCAAGGTAGCTACTCCTGTTACAAGCCAGGGCAATTTACCACGATTTGCGGTAACGAAGGCAAGCCAGTTGACAACCTGTTTTTTGCAGGGGAACACACAAATTCTTTCTATGAATGGCAAGGCTACATGGAAGGAGCAGCTCTATCTGGGATTAAAGCCGCTAGCGACATTTTGCAACATCTCAAGCTGACCATCTTGCGATGCTGAAAATCTACATAGCTAATGTTTGCTAGCTAAATTTTGCATAAACCAACAAACACTCTAACAGGCGGTGATACTACCGTTTTCGGGAAAAACAATTTTTTGTAAAGAAAGAGATTAGCCCTATGGAAAAGCGATTCGATTTTTACGGTCGGCATTTGCTGCTGAATTTTTCTGGTTGTGAAGCTGACATGGACGATCTAGAACAGATCGAACGCGATATGGTCAGAGCAGTTAGTGCAGTAGGAGCTACCATTGTGGCGCATCTCAAGCACAAATTTGAACCTTGCGGCGTTTCGGTGATCTTGATGCTTTCCGAGTCTCACGCCAGCATTCATACATATCCAGAATACCAAGCTTGTTTCTTAGACATATTTACCTGTGGCGATTTAGATGTCGTACCCTTTGGTGAAGTATTAGAAACACTCTGGCGACCGAAATGGGTTTCCAAGCAATTGCACGAAAGATTCGATCCGGCGATCGTTCAAGCCTCGCAGTTGCCATTAATGCTGAGAAAGTGAGGTGGAAATAGTAGTAGCGCACAGCCGTGCGCTACCACCAAAATATACATCAGGAGTCCATCAAACATGAGCTTAGAATTTAGTAGCTGGCTGAGCGACCAGACAACCTCAGATGAAATTCGCCTGTTGCGGCGAGTCGGAGGTATGGAGGCTAAATCGACTCAGTTTCAAGCGATGGAATTTGCCAAAACAGCAGCTTACGGTGACGTGCTGGTGTTGGATGATACGATTCAATCGGCTGAGGTCGATGAGTATCTGTATCATGAGGCGTTGGTACAGCCAGCAATGATGACTCATCCCGATCCGCAACGGGTGTTAATTATTGGTGGTGGGGAAGGTGCAACACCGCGAGAAGTTTTGAAGCATCCCAATGTCAAATCTTTGGTGATGGTGGATTTAGATCGAGAATTGGTGGAATTCTGCCAGCAAAAACTTCCTTCTTGGCATCAAGGTGCTTTTAGCGATTCGCGATTGGAATTGTTACATACTGATGGTCGCGCATATTTGGCGCAGCTAGAAGCTCAGTTTGATGTCATTATCCTCGATATTACCGATGCATTGGAAGAGGGACCCGCGATCGCGCTTTATACCAAACAGTTTTATTCCCTTTGTCAGCAGCGACTCACTCAATCGGGGGTAATGGTAGTCCAAGGGTTTTCTCTGTCGCCTTTGAAGTGGACGGAACACGCTACAATTCGGCGGACTATTCATAGTGTCTTTCCTGTTGTCCGCAGCTATTCTATATTTATTCCTTCTTTTGCTTGTACGTGGGGATTTATTATTGCAACTAATAATATTGACCCTGCTAATTTGAGTGGAAGTGCAATCGATCGGAGAATAGGCGATCGCAATTTAGCAGATAAACTGAAAGCATACGATGCTGTGAGTCATACAGGTATGTTTGGCTTACCAAAAGATTTACGGCTTAAATTAGTACAGCCAGGAAATATTCTTGAGGATGGTAAACCTCTAGCTTTTGAGGAGAAATAAATCGTTAGCTAACACTTTATGTTAGTAAGAATTTCATCATCACCGTAGATGACAATATGCATAAATGCAGGAGTACTTGTAACGAGCGCTACTCCATTTTCTCAGGACTAACTGAGATATTTTTTATACTCGATTGGCAATCTGTGCAGAGATTTGCAGTAGTTATTTTTTCTAACTAAAATTTAAGCAATTGTTTGTGCAAAGAAGGGTAAAATTAAGCTTTTCTATATGGCACTTAGCGCGATCGCTGATGCATAATAACTACTTAAACCTCCAACAGCAACTACGCAGTACTAATTCTCGACTGTTTTTTGCTTCAGGTTTTTTGATTTTCGATTCAAACGAGGATTCATTTTAAAAAATCTCAAGTTTGACTGCATAGTCAAACATTTTCTTTACAAATTGCAATTATTAGGGCGCTCGGCTTTAGATGAAATAGCATTAGTTGAATCGAGCTTGACGACATGTTTTTAATCGAATTTAATGAAGAGGCATCAGGTAGCTATTGAAGTTAAAATTTCCAAGTCAACAGCAAAAATTAAAAACTATGTACTTTTTTATTACTTTTTTCAGTTGATGCTAGAAGCTAGGGTTATGTTGCAACTTACTGGGAAGAGAAAATGAGTACTAGAAAAATATCGCTCTTGCAGTCAGTAGCAACCATTTTAGCTGTACAGTCTCGCTCATCTCGTCAGCAGCAAACTCAACCTCACTGCTCGCAAGTCGTGCAGAAACGAGGTGAGATTGTTAAATTGCTTGCCAAGTCCAGTCAACCATTGCTGCTTATGCCATCTTATGACGCTGCGTAAAAAGACATTAATCATTACTGGCATGACGCTATTCAGTCTATTTGTAGCGCTGTATAGCACTTCCAAAACAATTTTATTGGATGGGTTTATCCAAGTGGAAGAACAAGATGCCGATCGAAATGTCCGCCGCATCGTGCAAGCATACAATGATGAGCTGAAAAAATTAAACATCATGAATGGCGACGAGGCAGAGTGGGACGGCACTTATACTGATATTGAAACTGGCAATCTTAAATATTTTCAAAACGCATTTAACTATGCTTCGCTCGTAAGATCGAATCTCGATCTAATTATGTATATCCGTCGCCGCGATCGACGCATAGTTTATAATGGCTTCATCACGCCTTATACAAAACAGGCTTTACCAGTACCGAAAAGCCTACAAAAATACTTCCAACAACCAGAATTTCTACTACAGCCAGATAATGAAGAGCGACAGCAAATGGGGCTGTTGCAGCTACCTGAAGGACTGATGTTGATTGCCGTGCGGCAAATTTTAACCAGTGAAGGCAAAGGTCCCAATCGCGGCATTCTCGTCATGGGACGCTATCTGGATGTCAAGCAGCTAGCAGCAAAAACTCACTTCGATATTGCCTTAGAGCGATTAGACCATCCGCCCATACCCTTAGACTTTCAAAGAGCAGAGCAAACTTTAATTAAAAACGAGCAAGTCTTCGTGCGATCGCTAAATGAAAGTACGATTGCTGGCTACGCGATGCTGCGAAATATGGAAGGGAATCCAGCCGCAATCTTGCGCGTAAATTTACCAAGGCAGATCTACCAACGCGGACAACTCAGCGTTCGTTATCTCGTGTGGTTGTTGTTGTTGGTTGGTTTGGTCTTTAGCGTCACGACTTTACTACTATTAGAAAAATTAGTTCTGTCGCGCATAGCGCGTTTAAGCAGCGATGTCAGCCGAATCGGTGCTAGTAGCGACCTGCGTTCCCGCGTTGAAATACCTGGTAACGACGAATTAGCCTGTCTAGCCAGTACGATTAATTGGATGCTAACTCAGCTGAACCAATCTCAAGCGGCACTACTGAAAAGTGAAGAACGCTATCGCGTATTTCTCGCCCAAAGCTCCGAAGGTATTTGGCGTTGTGAATTAGAGCGACCAGTAGCAATTCAAGCTGCTCTAGAGATCCAAGTCAATGACTTTTACCAGCACGGCTATCTCGCAGAATGCAACGAAGTCTTGGCACGTATGTTCGGTTACGCCAGTGTAGGTGAGATGCTAGGAGCGAGGATCGGTGAATTTTTACCCAAGTCCATTCCCGCTAATATAGAGTTTTTTCGCGCCTTCATCAGTTCTGGCTATCGTTTGGTAGATGCTGAATTGTGCGAATTCGATCGCCACGGTAATCTCCACTACTTTCTCAACAATCTCATCGGTATTGTCGAAAATGGTTTTCTAGTGCGAGTTTGGGGCGTGCAACACGACATCACCGCTCGCAAACAGGCAGAAGAAGCCCTCGTCAGGGCAAAAATCGCTGAAGCTGCCAACTTAGAACTGACGCGAGAAATTAACGAGCGCAAGCGGATCGAACTCGCTCTCTCGCGTGAAAAAGAACTCGCACAAGTGACGCTACACTCAATTGGCGATGCCGTCATTACCACAGATGCAGAGGGTTACGTTCAATCGCTCAATCCCGTAGCAGAAAAACTCACCCGTTGGGATGGCGAACAAGCTAGAGGACTACCCCTCGATTGTGTCTTCAAGATCGTCAATGAAATTACGCGGGAGACATTAGACAATCCCGTAGAGCAAGTTTTAGATGAAAGTCGGATTGTCAAATCCTCATACAACACCTTGTTAATCGGACGGGATGGAACGGAATTTGCGATCGATCACTCAGCTGCACCGATTTATGCTAGCGATCGCCAACTGATCGGTAGCATCTTGGTGTTTCGCGACATTACTCAAGCGAATACGATGGCAAGACAACTGGCATGGCAAGCCAGCCACGACCCCTTAACCGAACTCTACAACCGACGAGAATTTGAGAAACGCTTGGCTACCGCCGTCCATAGCGCCCAAAATGGCAGCATTCAGCACGTCCTCTGTTACCTCGATCTCGATCAATTCAAAATTATCAACGATACTTGCGGACATACAGCTGGAGATATGCTGCTGCGTCATATTAGCAGTTTGCTACCGACTCAATTACGGAAAACCGATACTCTAGCCCGCTTAGGCGGAGATGAATTTGGCATCCTGCTCTACTCGTGTCCTTTAGAACAAGCGACTCAAATTGCTAGCGTACTGCGGCAGCAAATCAACGACTATCGCTTCGTTTGGCAAGAAAAAACCTTTACTGTTGGTGTCAGCATTGGTCTGGTAGAAATTAATATTACCACTCCTAGTGTTGCTAGCGTCTTAAGTGCTGCTGATGCTGCTTGCTACGTTGCCAAAAACAAAGGGCGTAACCGCGTCCACATCTACCAACTTGACGACACCGAACTTGCCATTCAACAAGGAGAAATGCAGTGGGTGACGCGCCTACCTCAAGCATTGGAAGACAACCGCTTTCGGCTATTCTATCAACCCATCGCCGCGATCGCTCCGACCAGCCTTGGATCGCCGCATCACTGCGAAGTTTTGCTGCGGCTAGAAGATGAGACAGGAAAATTAGTCTCGCCGATGGCATTTATTCCAGCTGCCGAACGCTATCATTTGATGCACCGGATCGATCGCTGGGTGATTCAAACTTTGTTTCGTCATTTAATGCTGTCCTCAACTGCTCGCTTACCCAACGTTTACGCAGTCAATCTATCTGGCGCAACGCTAAATGACGAACAGTTTATTTCTTTCGTTCAAGAGCAATTTGCTCTCACGGAGATTTGTCCCCAGTTAATTTGTTTTGAAGTTACGGAAACTGTAGCCATTACGAATTTAGCGAAAGCCGCAGCCGTAATGCGCCAACTCAAAGCGCTAGGCTGTAGTTTTGCCCTAGACGACTTTGGTAGCGGTATGTCTAGCTTTGCCTATCTGAAAAATTTACCTGTAGATTATTTAAAAATCGATGGAGTATTTGTACGGGAAATTGTTTCTGACCCGATCGCTGCTGAAATGGTAGCAGCGATCGCTAAAATTGCTAGTGTTATGGGTATTCAGACCATCGCTGAATTTGTTGAAGATGAGTTTATTTTAGACAAGCTGCGCCAATTAGGAGTTGATTACGCTCAAGGTTATGGCATTTCTCAACCGAAAGCGCTTACGCTCAATCGCCCTGTGACACGGCTGCATAGTCAGTTGGGGTATTGCAGTTAAATAATATCGAAGGCTCGAAATGGGATAGGGGTTGAACCGGATGTTGCGCCAACCACCGCTGAAAAGAGCGCCCACCTTGCTCGATATATAATTCAAGGACGCTCAAACAACTGCGACGATAGAAACCGCACAAAGGCTCCCAGCCTTTAGGATGGCGCGGAAGCAGAGCGATCGTGTCCTTTGGGATCTCTGCTAATTCACTTACCCAATCTTGCAACACTTCCAACCGCAAGCAAGGCAGATCGCACGCCAGCAAAAGCACCCACTCTGTTTCTACATGAATTAATCCCTGAGCAAAGCCTGTTAGAGGGCTATTGGTAATTGGTGAGTTGCTGGCGGCTAGTGACTGGTGAATAGAATTGCTTCCTTGTCCCCCTTGTCCCCCTTGTCCCCCTTGTCCCCTCGTCCCCCTGTCCCTCTGCTCCCTGCTCCCCGCTCCCTGCTCCCGAATAAACTCACACCCAACAGGAAGTAAATGCTCATAGCGCTCTTGCCAAGGAGTTACGACGTAAACGCGATCGCATAATCCAATTGCTACTTCACACACTTTTTGCAACAACGGTACGCCATCAACTGAAAGTAGAGCTTTATCCCGTCCCATCCGCGAACTTTTACCCCCCGCTAGAACGATGCTAGAAAGGGAAGTTGGGAGCGGGAGTGGGAGATTGGGAGTCGGCAATTTACCTTTTGACTTTTGACTTTTAACTTTTGACTTTCACTCATATTGCCAAATAGCGCCGTAAAAAACTCTCTAGGTTTTCCATTTTTAGATGATAGATTTCCTCTAACTGAGCAATTTCTTCGCGAGTGCAGAAAAATTCGTTGTCTAGTAAAGTGCGGAAAGTGCCTAAAGCTTTTTGTAAGGAAGGATTAAACAAACCCGTTACAGTTCTAAATCCGTCTACCGCAAGTAAGGGAGGATTAATAATAATTGGCTCAATATTGAAAATCTTACCGAGAATGTGCGGTACATCTTGCCGTTGTAATATTTCCGCTCCTCCAACGGAGAAAGTTCGATTACGCGCCTCTGGAAGCATGAATGAGTTAACAATTATTTGTGCTAAATCGTCAGTACTAACAATAGAAGTGCGGTTTTTGCCATCACCAACTAGTAAATAAGTTCCTGTTTGCCGAAATCTTTCTGCCAATGGTAGGAGGTTAGAAGCAAGTCCGGCTGGACGCAAAATTGTATGATTAATTCCGCTTGCTTGCAAATACTTTTCTACAGCACGCTTTGCTTTGAATACTGGTGCATCTTCATAACCGCGATCTGCTCCTAAGACAGAGATAAAAACAAAGTGCTGTACTTTCTGTTCTTTGGCTCGGTCGATCAACTCAATATTGGCATGGTAGTCTAGGGCGAAGGCATTGCCATCGGAACCGTGAGCGCTAACAATGTACTGTACTCCCTGACAAGCTTTTTGAATATCTCGATCGACTTGCAGATCGCCGATAAAGATTTCTGTGCCTCGATGTTCTAACTCACTATAGCGAGACAGCAGACGCACAAAAGCACGCACGGGCATTCCCCGTTCTCGGAGCGATCGCACCACCCTCCTACCAATTCCTCCTGTTGCTCCCGTAACCAAAAACATGTTGCTAACTCCCTAGAGGATAAAATGTACGCTTGAGGCAAGTCACAAATTCTCTAGTACCTCATTCATGTTAATCACTACAACAGGAATTAGGGGGAAATTTATTCTTTCGGGTAAAAGTTTTCCGTTTGAGCAATTTAACCAATTTATTTTATAGCTGATGTCAGCAAGTCAAAAGTTTCGTATGGGTGGGTTTATTTTTAAAGAGCGCATAACTCAGGTGAGATTTATTGTTTAAATGTGCGATCGCAGAGCTAATGAGTTTAATTAGATTAACTCAAGCATTTTACTCAGCGACCGCAATAAATAGCAAAAAACGGGCGATCGCAACTCACCCGTTATCAGTTATCAGTGAAGAGTGACTGGTGACTAGACCAAAACCTAAGAATCTGGTTCCACCAGTCACCAGCCACTAACCACTCATGACTTACTCTATTGGCTATTCACCGATAATTTCTGGTTGAGTCAACTCGTCAGACATCTCAATGATGGCGCGGATGACTGGTTTCATCATCGGATCGTCTACATTATCAAAATCTTCATAACGGCGACGTTTAGCACGGTTGGCGACTTGGACGGTAATTCGATAGCGGTTCGATGCTGCGTCGATCAGCTCCTCCGCACGGTGCATAATTTGAGATTGGGTTGTCTCGAACTTAGAACGCTTCAGCATGGCAATTGGTCGTTGAAGATAACTCCCATTGTAAGTCACTTCACGAAAGCAACCGCTCACACATTCTTTGGTAAGGTCTTGCTTGAGGCTGTTGAAAATATCTTCTGTGGCATCATAATTGCTATGGCAATAACTTAATCTGGAGTTGGGGACCGGATTTAGCCAAGCGAATCACCGTGCCATTTACGACTGAAATTGATTCTGTAATTGGTTGCCCGTCTATATAAGTGCCGTTTGCACCTAAATTCACTAACTGCCATTGTCCCCTTGCCGCATGTAATTCGGCATGGTAGCGAGAAACAACAGCACTGTATAGAACTACCTGATTGTCTGTTGCCCGTCCGACGCGGACAACAGATTCAGTTTCAAACGTCCAATTTTGGACGGGAGTAGCATTTTGAGGATGCAGCAGAGTAATTGTAATCACTTTAGCCAGGTCGAGAATAAGCTACAAGTAGCTATGAAAGTTGAAACAGAAAAGTTACTAAGTCTCCCTTACCTAAAGCAATGCGATCGCCCATCCGCAAACGGTGACGATTTCCTGGTAAAAGGGGCATATTGTTGATGTAAGTTCCGTTGGAACTGCCCACATCTTCTATGTAGTAAGCATCTCCTTCAATGCGAATGTCGGCATGAATCCGCGAGACGATTTCGGAATTAGGAAACCCAGCCACGTCAACATCTGGAGGAATGCGATCGTTGGGCTTACCAATATGCACCACAGAAAGAGTTGGTGGTAGCTCGATGAGAGTATTGGTCTGGACGTGAAAGAGCTTGGCAATCTGCTGCTGCAATTGGGTTTTGGAACTCGAAACCACGGGCATTGCTGGCATGGGAGTGGGTTGGGATACTGCTGGCGGTGGTGGTGGTGGTGTTGGCGGTGTGAATGGTGCTGGCGGGGGAGGAGGGTTAATACTGCTACTCTTACGAGATTCTGCGATTGGTTCTGGCTCTGGAGTCGGCGCTGGTGCTATTATCGGTTCTGGCTCTGGAGTCGGTGATAGGTCGCGATGAATGATTTCCACTACAGGTGCAGGTGTTTCTAGCTCTATAGCTGGCTCGACTCTGGGTTCCTCGACTCTGGGTTCCTCGACTCTGGGTTCCTCGACTCTGGGTTCCTCGACTCTGGGTTCTGGAACAGCCAAGCTTGGTTGAGTCGGTGGTAAGTCACCAAGATCTAGCGGCGTTCCTTCGGCGACAGTTGCTAAGTCAGCACTGAGATCGTAGCCACATTGTCCGCAGAACCTTGCATCAGTTTGTACGGGTGCGCCACAGTTAGGACAACTAGTAGTAGCTGGTAGAGGCGTGTAGCAGGCTTCGCAGGCTTGCGCCCCTTCTGGGTTGAGGTGATTGCAATTAGGGCAAACGATCATGAAGTCAATCCCTGTGAACAGTTTTTGATTTTAAGCGCTACTCTTCGGGTAATTGCAAGCCTTGTCCGGCTGCTCGATCCAACAACCACCAAAGTTCTCCTTGGGGTTGAACGAACCGTGCAGGATAGGTATAATCGTCCGCTACGGATGCAAATACCTGTGCTAACGCCGCTTGCTTGTTCGCACCAGAGACTAAAAATATGGTGCAACGAGCTTGGTTGATAGTAGGGATAGTAAATGTGATCCGAGGCTGTCCATCTTTGTTCCCAACTGTAACTATGCGATCGCATACTTGTAAAGCCGCAGTATGAGGAAACAAGGACGCTGTATGTCCGTCATCTCCCATCCCCAATAAATTTACATCCAAAGCGGGAAATTCACCCGATTTTAGTTGAAAAAACTCTTTAAGATGGGTTTCGTATTGAAGGGCAGCGTCAGCAGGATCGGCTGCACTGGTGGGTATGGGGTGGATATTCTCGGCAGGAATCTCGACTTTATCTAACCAAGCTTGTCGTGCCATCCGCTGATTGCTATCTGGGCTATCGGGAAGAACGTATCGTTCGTCACCCCAAAAAACGTGAACTTTCTCCCAAGGTAATGCTTGGGCAGCGATCGCTTCATAGAGAGGTTTAGGTGTGCTACCACCCGATAAGGCGATGGTACACAGTCCCCGTGCTTGAATGGCGTTGTGCATTTGGGCGAGGGTGAGTTCGAGCGATCGCTGGACTAGCGCCGCTAGATCTGGTAGGACTTCAACTTTTTTGTGCATTGTTATAGCAGTGTTATAGCAGTGCAATTTATACTCTCAGTTAAAATGTACCGAAGCTGTTACATTTTACAAGGGGCTAGGGGCTAGGGGCTAGGGGCTGGAGGAAGAGAGCTGAGGGAGAGCAGGGAGCGCACGAGTAGGGAGCAGGGAGGGGGACAAGGGGGACAAGGGGGACAAGGAAGCTGAGGGAGAAAAACAATCAACTACCAACTACCAACTCCCCATACCCTGTTCGCTGACAACTGATAACTGATAACTGTAAAGTTTTGTTTTGTGAACGCTACTAGAATTATCCGAGAAAGTTTAATTATTTTCACCCGCTACCCTGAACCAGGGAAGACAAAAACAAGACTGATCCCCGCTTTAGGTGCGGAAAAAGCAGCTTTATTGCATCGCCAGATGACCGAGCATACCCTGACGCAGGTGAAGCGACTGCAAGCACAACGTTCTGTCAGGGTAGAAGTTTGTTTTGCTGGTGGAAACTCAAATTTGATGATGCGGTGGTTGGGAAATGACTTAATTTATACAGTCCAAGGAGAGGGAGATCTCGGGACTCGCATGGCGCGATCGCTTGCCACTACATTTCATGATGGTGCTGACTGTGCTGTAATTATCGGCACTGATTGTCCTGGGTTAAATGTAGAGATACTAGCAGAAGCTTTTAACCAGTTACAGTGGGCTAACGATCTCGTTCTTGGTCCGGCTGTCGATGGCGGTTACTATTTACTCGGTCTGCGTCGTTTTATTCCAGAGTTATTTGTCAGGATTAATTGGGGATCGCCTGAAGTCTTATCCCAAACAGTTGCGATCGCCAAACGGTTAAATTTATCTGTTGCTTACTTACCCCAACTACCAGATGTCGATCGCCCTGAAGATCTGTATATTTGGGAGCAGAGATCGTGAGGGGAGACAAGGGAGAGGGGGGAGACAAGGGAGACAAGGAAGAAAGAATTTCAATTATTATTCCAGCGGTGAATGAAGCACGCACAATTGAGAAAACTTTAGCTAGCACGCAAACAGGGACAAATGTAGAAGTTATTGTCGCGGATGGTGGCAGCCAGGATGATACTGTGGCGATCTCGTCTGCTTGGGGAGCAAAAGTGTTGTCTGTTCCAAAAGGACGCGCCAAGCAAATGAATCTGGGTGCAGCCGTAGCAACGGGGGAAATTTTACTTTTTCTCCATGCCGATACTCGTCTACCGCTTGGGTTTGATGCGATGGCACGGGCTGCACTGGTTAAACCTCACGCGATCGCAGGGGCTTTTTGTTTGCAAATTGATTCACCTTTAAGTAGCTTGCGGTTAATTGAATGGGGGGTAAAGGCGCGATCGCGACTTCTGCAAATGCCTTACGGCGATCAAGCTATTTTTTTAAGATCGTCTGTATTTCATCAGTTGGGCAACTTTCCCGATTTACCCATGATGGAAGATTTTGAACTGGTGCGACGCTTAAAACGCGATGGACGCATCGTTATTCTGCCTGCACCCGTCCTCACCTCTCCCCGTCGCTGGCTCAAACAAGGTGTTTGCCAAACTACACTCAAAAACCAGATCGCAGTTATTTCTTATTTGTTAGGCGTTTCACCTAAAAAAATTGCCGCTTGGTATCAAGGATGACAGATTTGTAGAGACGTTCCACGGAACGTCTCTACAGTAGATAGTTTACACTGTCGCGTCTGCGTATTTAGCTAACTGAAGCAACCGTTGTCGCAGGGTTTCCAATCCCAAACGGTTCTCGGCTGAAATAAATACTGCTTGGGGAAATTCAGATTGCGCCAGTGCGAGAGTGTCGCTATCAGCTCGATCGATTTTGTTGATTGCCAACAGAATTGGACCCGGGGTAACGGGCATTTCTGACAAAATACCCATAACGGCACGAATTTGACTTTGCCAAGCTGGATGGGATAAATCCACCACATGCAGTAAAGCATCGGCTTCCGTCACTTCTTCTAATGTTGCCCGAAAAGCATCCATTAGCGATGCGGGGAGTTCGTGAATGAATCCTACTGTATCTGTCAAGACAATTTCTTGCGGTGTGCCTGTATCCGCATCCGTAATGACTAGACGGCGTGTCGTCGGGTCGAGGGTAGCAAATAGCTGGTCGGCAGTATAGACTTCAGCATTTGTTAAAGCATTTAACAGTGTCGATTTACCAGCATTGGTATAACCAACTAAGGCGATTGAGGGGACTTCTTGGTGTTGGCGCTGTTGACGCAGTCGCGATCGATGAGCTTGGAGCTGGTTGACTTCTTGTTGTAGTCGTGATAAGCGACGACTAATTGCCCGTCGTTCAGTTTCTAATTTTGTTTCCCCAGGACCGCGAGTTCCAATTCCACCACCCAATCGAGACATGGCTTGACCTCTACCCGTCAGACGGGGCAGCATGTATTCTAATTGGGCTAGCTCAACTTGTAATTTACCCGCTCGTGACTGGGCGCGTTGGGCAAAGATATCTAGAATTACTTCGGTGCGATCGACGACTCTAATCCCAATTTGGATTTCTAGGTTACGCACTTGGGCGGGAGAAAGATCGCGATCGAAGACAATCAAGTTGGCTCCCAAGGTTTGGGCTGTGAGCGCAATTTCTTGCACTTTTCCCGCACCCACCACTGTTTGAGGATGAATGTGAGGGCGTTTTTGTTGTACTACCTGCAACACTTCACCGCCAGCCGTTTCTACTAAGCGTCCCAATTCCGCCAAACGGTCTTGAAACTCTCGCGCTGCTGCATTATCCGTTACTACTCCAACTAATAACACGCGATCGCGGTCTGTATCGACTTGCTGACCGACAAATTCTCGTCCGAACTCCGCTTCTAATCCTTCTACCAAGTCGAGAAAATCTTGTTTGGTGAGGCTGTCTAGGCTGAGAGGTGGGGATACACTCCAAGCTGTTTGGAGAGTCGGTAGGGGCGCACCGCTGTGCGCCCGTACGGGGTCGGGAGTCGAGATTGAAGGCTCTGGGTTGGTGCTGGGTACTAAATGTGACAAAAAAGCTTCTTTCACGTATCCCGTAACTCCACCACCCCGCTTTTCAAAACCAGCACTGGTAATATTGAGCGTTACGAGTGCATCTAGCCTTTGCAGCGCCATTGATGTCAGTGCAGCTTCATTTGGCGGCTCTAGTTTAAGTTGTGTAGCAATGCAGCGAATACCACTGAGTCGTTCTGCACCATATCGGGGCAATTCTAAAGGCGGAATTTGAGTTTGTCTGGGTGTCCCTACTCCGACTCTGATCGCTTGTCCGCGACGGTTAATATAAACGCAGACTGGCTGGTTAATATCGCTACTAATTGCCGCTAGCCTTTGGGCAAATTCAGGCGTAGTGAGGCGATCGCCTGGTAAGCGTTGATGGTACAGTTTAGCGAGTTGTTTCAACTGGCTAGACTTTAGACCCTGTAAGTTGCCGTAGATAGTCTCGATAGGCTTTTTTATCCTCTGAGTGCTTCATCTCTATTCTACAAAAAGCTGTGGTGAGGTCGTTCGCCATTGTTTCACAGATGTTTGCAACTGCGGTGTCAGCCAGTTGTCATATTGAGAATATACAGGTAGTCGCGGCACGAGCTGCCATCCTGCGGGTTCTAGAATTTTGATTAATTTTGGTGCAGAAAGATGAGGATAGTCGGGGTTGACTTCATCTTTAGGGCTTATTCCGCCTAAATCTCTTGCTCCTGCTTCTATACAAGCTAATAACCATTGTGGATCTAGCACTAAATTAGGTGGGATTTGAATTGTAATCTCTGAGGGTAAAATTTCTCTGGCTTGAGTAATAACTTCTGGTAGTTGATGCGGGTTAAAAGCTGGTGCGTCGAAGCTTTGCTGACTCCCAGGACTATGAGGTTGCAATATAACTTCTTGTATATGTCCCCAGCGTTGGTGTAATAATGCGATCGCCTCTAATGTATCCCACCAATCCGTTTCGGTTTCGCCAATTCCCAGTAATAACCCAGTTGTAAATGGGATCTGTAACTTTCCCGCCCATTCTAATTGTTGCATTCTCAATTGAGGAATTTTACTAGGTGCATGGCGATGTACTGTTTTTAATAATTCTGGTGTCAATTGTTCCAACATTAACCCCATCGAAACATTCACTGTTTTCAGGCGTTTCATTTCCGTAAAACTGAGAGGTCCAGCATTGGTGTGTGGTAAAAAACCCAGTTCTAAAGCAAGTTGGCACAACTGATAAATCCTGTCAAACCAAGCATTTCGACGGGGCGATCGCGGATGTACTTCACCGCTTAAAATCAAGATCTCACATACGCCTTGCTTTTGCAGTCCCCTCAGAATCTTTGCTGCTGTTTCTAATGTCATCCAAGGACTTTGACCGGGAGCGGTACGAAAGTTGCAGTAACTACAGCGATTAAAGCATTCGTATGTTGGAACTAAGGTATAAGCAGGGCTATAAGTGACAATATCAGTCATAATTAGGGAGCAGGGACGAGCAGGGAGCAGTTAGCTAATAACTAACAACTAACTACCAATTATCAAGCAATATTTCTTCATTAAATTATCTATATATATTTTTACATTTAGATATAATTAGTTCGGGAAGATGCGATGTAAAGAAGAGTTTTAATTTCTCCGAATGAGTAAATAAAACTTTACAAAGATTGAAGTTGTTACTGTAATTTGCTGTTTTCACTTTGCTGTTAGCGAAAAACAAAAATTAAACTAAAGAACCCTTTACAAAAATCAATTCCTAACGTTAATCTTCAATACAGGTGGTAAACATACTGCCTAGAATTTAATTATTCAGTTCATTAACAGTTCAAACCAGCAATTATAGAACTATGACAACCACATTACAGCGCGAGCGCGGCTCCAGCCTGTGGGATCGGTTCTGCAACTGGGTCACTAGCACTGAAAACCGCCTTTATGTCGGTTGGTTCGGTGTATTGATGATTCCTACGTTGCTATCCGCTACCATCTGTTTCATCATTGGCTTTGTTGCTGCTCCTCCAGTAGACATCGATGGCATCCGCGAACCCGTCGCAGGTTCCTTAATCTACGGCAACAACATCATTTCTGGTGCGGTCGTACCTTCTTCCAACGCGATCGGTTTACACTTCTATCCGATCTGGGAAGCTGCTTCTTTAGATGAGTGGCTCTACAATGGCGGTCCCTACCAGTTGGTAGTCTTCCACTTCCTCATCGGCATTTTTGCCTACATGGGTCGTCAGTGGGAATTGTCCTATCGCTTGGGTATGCGTCCTTGGATCTGCGTAGCTTACAGCGCTCCTTTGGCTGCTGCTACTTCTGTATTCTTGATTTACCCAATTGGACAAGGCTCCTTCTCTGATGGTATGCCTCTGGGTATCTCTGGAACATTTAACTTTATGTTTGTGTTCCAAGCCGAACATAACATCCTGATGCATCCTTTCCATCAATTGGGTGTAGCGGCTGTATTTGGCGGCTCTCTGTTCTCTGCTATGCACGGTTCTCTCGTGACCTCCTCTTTGGTACGAGAAACCACCGAAAACGAGTCTCAGAACTACGGCTACAAATTCGGTCAAGAAGAAGAAACCTACAACATCGTTGCAGCTCACGGCTACTTCGGTCGTCTGATCTTCCAATACGCTTCCTTCAATAACAGCCGTTCCTTGCACTTCTTCTTGGGTGCTTGGCCCGTCGTTGGTATCTGGTTCACCGCATTAGGAATCAGCACCATGGCATTTAACCTCAACGGCTTCAACTTCAACCAATCTGTTCTTGATTCCCAAGGTCGGGTAGTTAACACCTGGGCTGACGTACTCAACCGCGCTAACCTGGGTATGGAAGTGATGCACGAGCGTAACGCTCACAACTTCCCACTCGACTTGGCTAGTGGTGAAGCTACTCCTGTTGCTTTAACCGCTCCTGTTATCAACGGTTAATTCAATCGCTAATAGCCGAGATGCGATCGCTCGTGTCTCTCCATAAATGTAAAGAGCGCCTTTCAGAGTTGAGGGGTGCTTTTTATTTGTATAGCAGGGAGTAGGGAGCAGGGAACAGACGATTTTTATTTCCTCAAACTCCAGTTATGCGGTTGTTTTAGTGGTTTTACTTTACCTTGGGCAATCAGCCAGCTAGCGGTTCGAGTTCTGAAGCGTGCGACAAATATATCTTCTCCAGGTTTGGCATAGACTCCTTGAAATTCATCTACTTTAACTCTGGCGGGTTTACTAGCACAGTAAGTCATCTCTCCCTCAATGCTGACGACAACAGCATTGTCTATCTCATAGTCATCAGGGAGTACAAAAATAGCATAGACTTGATGCCGACCTTTCCAGGGTCTGACGACGACTTTTTCGGGATGTATGCGATCGCTCTTGGTATCAGATCTCGTCAAGGCTTCGCGCGGACATCGCGATACCTCGTCAGGCTTTCTTGGTAAAATCGAGCCGTTCAATAGGGCTATTGCAGCTGCGATAAAAGTTAATGCTGCTAGAGAAAGAATAATTCGCTTCACTGTCGCTAAATCTGGCGCTGAGATGTAATGCCTCGTTCTTTTAAGTTACCGTTACCAGCCGGCGATAAATTGTGGCTAACGCATCGGTATTGCCAACATTCCCAGGAAATAAAACTACAGGTAGATTAGGAAATTGTGGATGATCGACTGGTGTGCGTACCATTGAGCAACCAGCTAAAATTTGCCCCAATAATCGGGCAGAAGTCAGGGCGAGTCCGTCACTTAAAACATCGTTGGAAGTGATTCCACCCTTGCTAATTAAAAACCCAATGTCTGATGGTAAACCCTTGACTATATCCATCAACAGAGCTGAAACATCTGCACCAAATTGCAAGCGAGTTTGCATGTCTGGAAAGACTAATTCTTGACGGCTGGTATAAACAACTGGAGTTTTTCCAGAGTTGTGAACAGAATTAATCTTTTCTAAAGTGCGATCGCGTAATTGGTGTTTTTGGGTTGTTGAATCTTCTAACAAATGAGCTACATCGACTTCAATCCCGACAATATCCGGTTCTTGCAGCAACCTTTCTAACTGTTGAGTTGTCTTCTTGACATGAGAGCCAACGATGACTGCACCTGGCTTTCCACCCCGTACATATCGAGACATCGCTTCAGCAGGAACCGGTTGAGTTGGTAGAGCTGCTAAAGCCGTCAATAAGCTAGCTGCACTGCGAAACAAAAAGCGCTTTCCCTGGTTAGCGGCGTTGAGGACGTTGGTAGCAAAGCGATTGAGATCGTCTTGCGTCTCTGCATCAACGACAACGCATCGATTTCCCTGGAGCTGCATTAACCTTTCTAAAGTGGAGAAATTATTTGTAATATCTGTACCACTACGAATCTCTGAGAGTAAAAACCTTTCTACTGAAAGTGCGGGAATGCGTCCCTTGGTTTTCTCTTCCACATAGTCGGGTAAATAACTGTATGTATAACCAAAGACAGAATCGCGAGCAAATTCGGTTTCATGAACTGGAGTGGGAACGCCATCCACAATTAAGTAATGCACGCTATCGCGGGTGACTCGTCCGCCTTCAAAAAAAGCTGGAACTAGAAAATGCGCGTCAAAAGGTCCCAGTTCTTCAGCGATCGCGTCAGTTTCAATCGGGTAATGTCCCCGTAATGTAGAATCAGAACGACTGACGATGAGGAAATCTGCAATTTCCTCCGCTGCCAAAGCTAGTTTTAAATTATGGCAGACTTCCTTAGTCACAGTTGCAGCTTTATCAGGAGGTAGCGATCGCGTATTTGTCAGCACGAAGAAAATTGGTGCGTCATCTTGCAACCCCAGCCGCAAAGTATCGACATCCCACCGCGTTAGCAACAAGCAACTGTGGACGGTTTGAGAGCCTGTAGGATCGTCATCAAGGACAATAATTTTCGGTTTGGTTGCCATGTTTGACATTGAGCGCTGTCCTTGTTATTGTCTCATTTTTCAGTTATCAGTTATCCGTTATCCGTCAACCACCAAAACCGAATTCCGCTTGAATCTGCCACTTTTTGCCGTCGTGTCGCAGTAGCGTTAAATAGCTAGCCGTAAACTCAAAGTAGAGTTGTCGCGGCTGAAATTCTTGCCATGCTAAGCGAAAGTTTTGTCTGGTTAAGTCTTTAAACCCCACCGTCATGTGGGGTGCAAAGGGACGAGCTTTGGATACGCGATCGACAATTCCTAATTTTGCTGCTAATTGTGCCATCAAATCGGCTTGTAAAGCCAGTAATTCAGCCGATCGCACCACGTCTATATAGATTACGCGCGGAGGGAACGCTGCAAAACCATTGAGCGTAATTGGAATTGAGGCGCGATCGCGAGCAAACTCTTGCAAGCACTCTTCTAAAGCGGTTGTATTGGCATTTAACCACCTAAACGGAGGTTGCAAAGTTATGTGGGGAGGAGATTTTAGCGCGGCGCGGCTGTGATACTGGGTGGCAAAATATTGTTTAATCTGGGTGGCATAGTCTTGAATATCTAGTGGAGGTAGTAAAGCAACAAAGAATAAACTGGTTTCGGTATTCAAGGTTGTTTGAAATGTACTTTAAAGTTATGTAAAGTAAAAAATTTTGGCGATCGCAGTTGAAAATACTAAATGTTACATATTCATATTTAAGTCTAGAAGTTTAGAGGATGAGCGTGAATGCCTTGGTTTGTCAAGATTGAAAAAGGCATAGTTGACAAAACTATTTTTGACCAACACGTACCCGCCCATAAAGCTTACGTTCGCGATTTAATCGATCGAGGACACCAAGCCAAAACTGGTTATTGGGGGTGTTTGGGTGGCGGAATGATGCTGTTTCAGGCAAAGTCCATGACTGAGGCTGAAGCAATTGTGGCACAAGACCCACTCGTAAAATCTAGTTGCGTCAAATACGAACTATACGAATGGCGGATTGTCGTTGAATGATATTCGGTAGTTGGTAGTTGGTAATGGGTAATTGGCAAGAGGTATTTTCACGCACCACGACGCGGCTTAATTGCGGAGGAACCGGACGCTCCCGCCCATTTCACCACTTACCACTCACCACGCACTAAAAACTGCTATGATGAAAAAGACTCGGATCTACGCGATCTCAACGCCCAAACCTTGTCAGAACCGGAAGGTAGCAGCAATACGGGATGCTTGTGATAGGCGTGGTCTCCGAGTCGCCTAGTTTATGGGAGCAATTGCAGCCATGCCTGGTTTAGGGGATATCGTGCAAAAAGCGTTTTATCTCGGCGTTGGATTAGCTTCTTATGCCAGCGAGAGGGCGACAGGTAAGCTAGCAGAACTGCGATCGCAAGCTCAAAAACTGGCAGATGAGCTAGTAGCGAAGGGTGAGATGACCGCTGATGAAGCAAAGCGGTATGTGGATGACTTGATGAGGCAAGCTCAACAGCCACCAACTGAAGTAGATGGTAGTAAAGCTTCTAGCGAACCGCGTCGGATTGAAATCCTGTCCGATGATGAAGAAAAACCCACAACCTCAACGACTCAAACTACTAGCGAAGGTAATGTAGACCAGTTACGGGAGCAAGTACAAAAACTGCAAGACGAACTCAGGCGGCTGCAACGGGAGTAGTCAAATTGGCATATATTACCCGTGAGTTTGTCAGTCATTGATTGATTAATATTTGTTTCGATTCGACTGCGATCGCCTTGAATAACCGTTCAAAATAGAATTTTTAGATCTATAAGTAAATAGATTGCGAAATAGATTGGACAGTAAGTGCTATCCAACTTTATTCAAACATCAAGATTGAGACTGCAACTAGAGCGGATCGCCCCCATAAGACTATGGAAAAGTGGCAAAAAGATTTCTTGGAATTAATCGAAACGGCAGTAGACGAAGTAGAACGGTTGTTTCTGGAAGTGACGACAACTGTGGAAAATCTGTTTGAGCTATCTGGAGAATTTTCCGAGCATCTACACAATACGATCGTTACCGAGGTCGAGCAATATCTAGCCGATTTAAATGACGATGTGGATCTCGATTCATATTGGCATCTGGATGACTTGATGGACGATTCGGAAATCTCTTTTCCTTATTCAGTCGAACCTACTCCTCAACAACATCCTGCTTGTATGGGTTGCCAGCATTACCACGGACAAGTTTATGGTGGCAATCTCATGGTCTGTGCCATGCATCCCTACGGTTGGGACGATAGCAATTGCCCGGATTGGGAAGCAGAAGAGTTTGAGTTTTAAGTATAATATTGTATTACAAAGAACCCAAAATTTGAGTCAATCTTGAACCCTTCCCCCGATCTCACATCACACTCAGCAGAAGAAATGTCAGTAGAGGAAATCAAGTACGGCGAACGCCAGATTGTCGAAGGAAAGCTAATTACATTTCCCAACCCCCGGATTGGACGACGATACGAAATTCACATTACTCTGCCGGAATTTACTTGTAAGTGTCCTTTTTCTGGCTATCCTGATTTTGCCACAATTAACATTACATACGTCCCTGACGAACGGGTAGTGGAGCTGAAAGCCATTAAACTTTATATTAATAGCTATCGCGATCGCTACATTTCTCACGAAGAGAGCGTCAATCAGATTCTCGATGACTTTGTGGCAGCTTGCGATCCTTTAGAAGCGCATATTAAAGGTGATTTTGCTCCCCGTGGTAACGTACACACAGTTATTGAGGTACACCACCAAAAGTCTGCTTAATTACCAGATAGAGCCTGGAGTAGATCTAATCCGCATTCTGACTTCTGGCTCCTGACTCCTGGCTCCTGCAAGAAAAATCTTTCCGCAGAATCGAGAAAATAAAGTTAAATAATGTTACTTTTGATGCAGTTCTGTAACTGACTCATTTAGCTTGCCATGCGTGGATTTCGGTATCTTCTGGGAATAGCGATCGCCTTCCTTGTCTTTGTCACCTTGCCTTTACCTGCTCGTGCTGCTAGTTCCGCAGCCATCCGAGCCTACGATGACGTGCAAGTTCAGACTAAAGATTATTCCGGTCAAAATTTAGTCAGAGCAGAGTTTAATAATACTAAGCTT
The DNA here is from genome assembly GCF_014696895.1 of Chroococcidiopsis sp. [FACHB-1243]. Lineage (NCBI taxonomy): Bacteria > Bacillati > Cyanobacteriota > Cyanophyceae > Chroococcidiopsidales > Chroococcidiopsidaceae > Chroococcidiopsis > Chroococcidiopsis sp. [FACHB-1243]. The sequence continues at coordinate 101,495 of NZ_JACJQX010000021.1, forward strand.
GCAGAGGCTAACTTTAGTAGCGCTGATTTGCGAGGGGCGGTTTTTAATAGTGCGGTTTTGCGCAAAGCTAACTTGCACGGCGTTGACTTCAGCTATGGTATTGCCTATCTCAGCGATTTATCAGCAGCAGACCTGAGCGATGCAATTTTGACATCAGCCATGATGTTGCGATCGAATTTTAAGGGAGCAAAAGTGAATGGTGCAGATTTCAGCGAAGCCGTACTAGATCGCGAACAAGTGGTGCAGTTGTGCGAGTCCGCTAGTGGGGTTAATCCCGTCACCGGAGTTGATACCCGTGAATCTCTAGGATGTTCGTAACAGGATGTAGAGACGGTTCATGAAACGTCTCTACAATTTAATTTCCTGTTTTTGAGTGTGGAGTTGGTCTAGAATTTCTAGCATTTCTCGCTCAAAAGCCACCTGCGCCCGATTGGTTCTACCACCGACGTAAAAATGACCGTCTTTTTCTAAAGCCCAGATTTGCGAGTGGGAAACGTAACTCATCACAACTCCCAGCATCAGCAAGCCAAAACCTGCATAGACAATGGGGATTCCAGGGTCAGCTTTAATTTGCAAGCCCGTACTGCCAACCACCTCGACAATTCTCAGCGTCACACCGTTGACAGTGGTAGCCATTCCCGCCCGCAGAGTATTAACTAACTGACCTTTGGCATCATAAATCAATAGCGTTCCCTGTAAATCTTTTGCTAGCAGAGAAACGCCCTCACTCAAATCTGTTTTCGTGGGAATCCATGTTCCCCACAAACGACCGTTACCATTGGTATTTAAAGCTGCCATTGGTAACTGCAAGGTTGGGCTATGATTAAACCGAATCCGAATTGCCGCAATCCCCCAATCGGTTTGATAAAAAGTTACGCCTCGGTAGCGAAAAGGTTGGTTGACAAATATAGTCTTGCGTTTGACTTCTTGCCCCTGGCGATCGAGTGCAGATATATCGGAATAAAATTGGTTGATACTACCAGTAGGGGTGTAATCGATCCAAAAGCGGTTGACTTTTAAAGCTAAATCTTTGGGAATTTGAGGTGCTGCTAGTGGACCAGCATCAATGATGTTACGTATTTGAAAGCTTTCACCACTAGGAACCATTTCTTGAGCGACAAAACCCGTCATGGCTCCCCAAATTGCCCCAGCTAAAATGATGACAATACCAATGTGAACGATAATTGGACCGATTCGTCCGGCAATACCTTTACGGGCATATAAGTTATCTTGTTCGCCCTGAAAGACACGGTAGCGCTTTTGTTGCAACAGTTGCGTCAGAGAGGAAAGAGAAGCGTTGTCGAGTTCTGCACTCAAAGCCAATTTCTGAAACTGGCGGGGTTGGTCGTATAATTTCCAATTACGAGCAGCTTTAAGAGCGGGTAACTGGCGTGTAAAGCTACAGGCTGTGAGACTAGTAGCAAATAGAATTAGTAACGATAAAAACCACCACGTACGATATACGTGGTCTAAGCCTATAGTTAAGATGACTTTCCAACTCAGGAAACCGAATAAAGCTGGGTCGGTAGGATAGTTAGCTTTGTAAAACTCGATTGATTGTCCTTGTTCTATTACCGTACCGCTAGCGCTAAAGAAGGCGATCGCTAATAATAAGACGATCGCCAACCGTAAATCTGTGAGGATGGGTAAGAGTTCTGCACGCAGAAATTTACCTAAATGCGATCGCGGTGTTGAATTAGTCGCAGAATTATCTAAAGTCATTTGTGATTTGTCATTTGTGATTTGTCATTTGTCATTTGTCATTTGTCACAATTAACAAACAACTATTAACTCAGTGGAATTCGAGATAAGAGCGAAAACACTCCAAATCCTATCAGTAACGCCCCACTCACAGGGGTAATCCACCCCGACCACTGCCGCAACTCTAACAACTTCTTAATGCTAGCGGTGAACGTACCAGCTAAGATCAGCGGTGTTACGTAGCCTGCGGTGTATGCCAGTAACAACGCTCCTCCCAGAATGGTATTTTGTGTAGTTGTGACCCAGGCAAGGAGCGTTGCTAGCACTGGGGTGCTACAGGGAGAGGCGACTAAACCAAAGGTCAGACCGATGAAATAGGAGCGTACAGCTGGGGGAAAATCTTTAGAAATCCAATCCATTCCCCCAAACGATGGTAGTTGTAGGGGTAAGGCTTCTAATAAATTCAGCCCCATCAAAATTGCGATGATGCTAACAATAATTGGCAGACCAATCCCAACTTGACCGTAAACTTTGCCTACGAGTGCCGCAACTATTCCCAAGGCTGCTAAAGTTGTGGCTAATCCCAACGCAAACCATGTTGATTGAGCTGCGGCTTGCCAGCGACTTTTAGTTTCATAACCACCAATGTAACCGATAGTGATGGGCAGCATGGAAAGCATACAGGGTGTGAGACTAGTCAGTAACCCTGCGGTAAAGATAATACCTATGCTGACCCAGCCCAAATGAGATAACTGCTCGGCAACTAAGAGATCGGCAAATTGTTCGAGTTTGTAGAGCTGAGTTTGAATGGTTTCCAGCATGGACAGCTACGTGATGGAATGCTGACTATGCTTGCATTTTAGCTTAATTCATGCGTTTTCCTGGCGCTAGAGGCGATCGCCCGACTGGAAAAAACGCCATCATACTACAATTTTGCAATTATTTTAGATTACGTTAGATTGTTTTTGCAGTTTTGATGTATCTAGTTACAACAGTCAGAATCTCTTGCTGTTTTGCTGAATAATTGAGTCTGACTTATTTTATTTTACAAATTTTAATTAAATCTAAATACTTCCCTAGTGAATATTCCGTAAAGTTGCGGATGTCCAGCAGATGTACGGAGGAATAATCTATTGGTTAGCCTTTACGATACACAGTTGCTTAATAAAAAATTTATGAATTATGACTTTAGATTGTTTAATACAATTGATATTGACCAACTAAAAATAATTTAGTCAAGCAACGTTATGAGTCAATAAAAACTCAATTACAATTTCAAATACGAGCTAGATATGTATTTATTAATGGTTCTGATTTCAGCAATTCTCTTCACCATTGGCGGTGTATTCATGAAGCTATCTGAAGGGTTAACTCAGCCTATTCCTACCTTATTGGTATACATCTTCTTTATCGCTGGAGCTAGTATTCAGACTGTTGCCATGCGTAAGGCTACGTTAGGAGTAACATATATTGTCGTACTAGGATTAGAATCAATCCTAGCAGTTTTATTTGGTGTTGTTTTATTTCAAGAAAGTTTGTCTTACATCAATGTCATTGGTGTCAGTTTTATTGTTGCTGGCATGGGTTTTTTACAAGGTAAAGAATAGAGATTTTAAACAAACCGCTCTTGTTTTCGCTCTTGAAAAGGTACAATTTCTGCTTCGCTACTTTCTCGAGCAACACGAATTAGCAATCCAGCAATAACTAAACTTGTCATCATTGAATTTCCACCATAACTCATGAGTGGAAAGGGTAGACCTGTAGTTGGTAGCGCTCCTGTCGCTACACCAATATTAAGTAAAGATTGCCCTACCATCAATATCATTGCCCCGATCGCAACTAATCTAAAAACTGGATTGCGGGCATTAAACGCTACAAGTAAAGCTAGAGTTGCATAAACCATCAACATTAATAATAGTAAAAGGCAACCAACAAAGCCGAACTCTTCAGCAAAAATAGCAAAAATGAAATCGGTGTATTGAATTGGCAAATAAAATAACTTTTGTTGTGATAAGCCAAATCCCTTACCCCAAATTCCACCAGAACCAATAGCAATTAAACTTTGTACTAATTGATATCCATGTCCTGATGCATCTTGCCAAGGATTACGGTACAACATCAATCGCTTCATTTGGTATGGTCGCAGCATTGCACTCATCGCCGCAGTGCCAACTCCTAATAATGCCGCAGGTACTAAGTAAAGATAGGGTACGGCTGCTGCTAGCGCTACTAACCATATACTCATACCACACAGAGCTGTCATACTCAGATTTGGCTGTAGTAAAATCCCCCCTAGCATCAAAATAAAAATTAATACCCAGAGAATACGATTTCCTGGGCTAATTTGATGCCATCTACCAAAAATCTTCGCACTTTGGAGGACTAAAAATGGCTTGATCAATTCCGATGGTTGAATTGCTATAATTCTCAGATTCAGCCAGCGCATAGCACCATTCACTTTTATCCCCATTCCAGGAACAAAAATCAAAAATAGTAATCCGAGTAAAATCAGAAAGAACCAATGGGAGACATTTAAGATTCTTTTAAGTGGGGAATGGATGACGTAGTTAAATCCTAATAATCCAATAAATATCCATGCCAGTTGACGCTTGACATAGTAAAAACCATCTCCCATAGTTTCGCCTTCGACATAGGAAGCAGAAAAGAGAACCGCTAATCCGATGAATAACCAGAGAAAGGTCATCCAATGCAGTAATCGTGGCAGGATTGCCCATTGGGAGACGGAAGGGAAGAAAAAAGTGACGATCCGGCGTAGCAGCTTCACGGCAGCTATAGTTGTGTGAGGACAGTAGGAGTATAGCGGATGTTTTTGCAAAAGGGGCGATCGCGCTTTCGATCCGATACATATGTATAAAACTAGTAGGGGCGCACAACAGTGCGCCCCTACTAATTGAAACCTATGAAGAAAGCTGCAATTACAGCAAACCAGTGTTCATTCCAGGCTTTCCAGTAGCTAATTGTACCTTCACAATTTTGCCACCCATTTTCATGATCCGTTGCTGCTCGCGAAACCAGTTGTCGTAAGGAACCAGTTTGGTGAAATAGGTATTTTGTAGTTCGCGCTGCGTCCGAATCCGAGTTTGGCTGGGGACGCAAGCTGTTACCTTAAACATCCGCATCGTTCAAAATCTCCTGTAAAGAATGTAGAAAATTTTTGATGTCAACTTATTCGAGTGCTTGTCAGTGCTGCAACGTTCTTACCGAATTAGCACTCTATTTATTTACTACCCTTAATTCTCCCATAAGTTTCACTGCTATTTGAGAGCGCCAGGTAGATTTTCTCAAAAACTTTATTAATGACTAGACGTGTAATTTTCCCCAGTTAACAGCAATTTCTGACAACTCTGTACAGAGGTTACATATAACGTCTCTACACTGTTAACTGAATTAATCGAAGGCTGGGAGTAAATCGTCAATACTAAAGCGCGATCGCTTATACTCTCACCACTGAGTCAGACAGGCGATAGAACGTTCTAGCACTCACGACCGACTCCCAGACTTGATTTAGACGATTGCCTTAGTAGACTGCGATCGCAGCTACTACTTTAAAGATCCAACTCTTAGCTCAAGCCAGAGCAGATGTAGTCGAAGTATACGCCCATTTCCTTACCAGCGTCGGGACCAGTCAAGCTAGCGGTGACTTCTTTCATCGCTTGGATAGCTTGTACAGTAGCGCCTACGGGTACGCCGAGGGAGTTGTAGGTTTCTTTCAAACCGTTGAGAACGCGCTCGTCGAGGATAGAAGGATCGCCAGCCAACATTGCGTAGGTGGAATAGCGGAGGTAGTAGTCGAGGTCGCGAATGCAAGCAGCATAGCGGCGAGTGGTGTACATGTTACCACCTGGGCGGGTGATATCAGAATACAGCAGGGACTTAGCTACAGCTTCCTTAACGATCGCAGCAGCGTTAGCAGCGATGGTGGTAGCAGCACGAACTCGCAGTTCGCCACTTTGGAAGTAGCCTTTTAGCTTTTCCATAGCAGCAGTGTCCAAGTACTTACCTTGAACGTCTGAAGTGTTGATTACAGAGGTAATTGCGTCTTGCATTTCTTTGCTTCCTTATGTCACACGTAAAAAGATCGACAAGTAGACAAATGCTCTACTGCATAGCTCCGACGAGGTAATCGAAGTAAGAACCAGCTTCGCCAGCGTCTTCACCAGACATCATCGAGGTAGCTACGTTCTTCATAGCGCGAACGCCTTCTGCTACTGCTTCGATGGGTGTGCCGAGAGACTTGTACATTTCGCGCACGCCAACAATCCCGATTTCTTCAATTGGGGTAACATCGCCAGCTACAACTCCGTAGGTGATCAGGCGGAGGTAGTAGTCTAGGTCGCGCAAGCAGGTAGCGGTCATTTCTTGACCGTAAGCATTTCCACCAGGAGAAACAACGTCAGGGCGCTTCTGGAACAATTGGTCGCCAGCTTGCTTCACGATCCGCTCGCGATTGTCGGTCAATGCTTGAGCAATGCGCAGACGGCGTTCGCCGCTGGTAACAAAGCTCTTGATCCGATCGAGTTCGCCAGGGCTGAGGTAGCGAGCTTCTGCGTCGGCATTCACGATGGACTTCGTGACGATACTCATTTAACTGATTCCTCCAAAAAAATGAAACCAGGTTTATATATAACTGGTGTAATCGTGGGGGTGACTGAGTGCCACTTCTGGATTTTACCGTAACCCAACAGCTTGTAGGCTATCAGAGTTATTTCGCTTCGCAGAAGACTTGCGCGATCGCATCTACACAAGTTGTTAATCTCAGTGACCTACCGCAAATATTTTGCGGCATTGCGTTCATCTTCTGATTCAGTTCTTAACAGTTTGTAACATTCTCTTTCAGAATTGGGGAGTCGGGAGTCGGGAGTCGGAATTGCAATTAAACTATGCAATTCTTCGCAAGCAAAATTAAATCCCCCTAAATCCCCCTTAACAAGGGGGACTTGTGGATCTTTATTCCCCCTTGTTAAGGGGGATAGGGGGGATTTTCCCGTGTCAATTACCGCTGCCCGAAGGACTGCCCTAACAACGAAGGAGATAGGTCAGACCAAGACTGCTTCACTAAGTCAGCCGCAGCCTTAACGCTACCCAGATAGTTACCAGCAGGGAGAGACGGATAGCGACGGTATGGCACTACGTCTTCGCCGAAGTACTGGGCATACTCTGGACTCTCCACCATCGCGTCTACAGCCGCTCTTAAGCCGCCCTCAGACAATAACTTGTTGTACTGTCTAATTTCGCCTTGAGTTGCAGGTGCGCGTCCCAACAGGTGTCTGAACAGGAATTCAATTACCTTTGTGTTGGGATAGGGGGTGTAGAAGCGACGACAGTAAATTTCGGAGCTAGCCAAGGTACGGATAAATTCGCGCACTGAGATTTCACCGTTACGCAGTTTGCTCTCCAAGTCAGAACGGCGGAAGTAAACGGGTACTTGACCGCTAAATACATCCATCACTTGACAGTAAATCGCGTTGATAACTTGGGCGATTTCCCCTTGGTTGGCTCCCTGTGTCATGCGGTAGATCCGCGCTGGTTTGCGGCGAGTCGTACCCACACCAACTTCTACAGATTGTCCGCGTCCGTCGTTATAGGAGCGACCGAGTTCGATAAATAGCGGCTTGCTCTTATCGACTTGCCGTGCTTTGGCTGCTATATCCGCGATCGCTTTTGCCATTAATGGCATATTTTCCGTTGCCATGCGCGGTTGTACTGGCTCGAAGCTGGGAACGACGATATCATCGTTCTGCTTCGTCAGCTGGTTGTATAGCTTCTCGGTATTCGGGAAGTTAGCTGCTGGCAAGGTGGGGAAGCGACGGTAAGGCACGTAGTATTCGCCAAAGGTCTGAGCGTATTCCGCACTATTAACCATTGCTCCAACAAAGGCACGTAAACCTTGAGTTGCGAGGATTTGGTTGTACTTGCGGATTTCAGCTTGGTCGATGGGGGCGCGTCCCAAGAAATGCTTGGTTCCCTGCTCGATCACCTTGGTGTTGGGATAAGGAGCGTAAAACTCTTTGAGATATAAGTTTGAGTTTCCTAACCCTTCGATAAATTCCTTAACAGTAATTTCACCATTGCCTAGTTTGCTTTCTAGGACGGTGAATTCGTTTTGGGCGATGTAGGGTTCGATGTCGCGCTCGAAGATTTGACGGTAAGCAGCACGGATAATCGTTTGTACGGCTACTTTGTCGCTGCTTTCTTCTAGCTTGAAGATCTTCGTTTGCTCCCGCTGCTTGCTGACACCTTGAGCCACGCGAGTCTGAATGTCTGGCTGCGTCCGCATTTCGGTAACAGCACCCAGTTCGACAAAGCGGGGAGTTTCTTCTTTATCGACTCTTGCGCCAACATCTTCGCGAATGCTACCAGTACGCAGCGATCGCAGTGCTTGACCTTGAGGTGTCAGATAGCGCTCGTATGGTACGGTATCTTCCCCAAAAGCTTCGCCGTATTCCGGGCTGTCAAGAATTGCGTCTACCAAAGCGTAGAAGCCCTTCTTGGCACAAATATCGAAGTATTTATTGTTTTCTTGTCTGCCATAAGTTGGACGACCCAACAGGCGGCGGTGAATGTATTCGATCGCCTTACAGACATAGAACGGTGTCCAATACAGCTTGCGGAATAGATCCGATTTAGCTAAGGCACGGATAAATTCCCGTAGCGAAATTTCACCGTTTTCCAGTTTAATTTCAGCTACCTTCAGCCGCTGTCCTTCATAGACATCCCGTCCGAATACTTGTAGGTAAGCGGCGCGGATCACGGCTTGAGTCGAACTTTCCGAGAATCTCACGCTAGAAGTTGTAGGAGATTTTCTGCCTCCTGTGGCTGGAATTTGATCCAATCGGAAAACTTTCGCGCCCAAACTGCCAGGGAATTCACCCCGCGCTCTCGGATTGCTGTTTTGGTTATTGATACCTGGTCCTTGGTGGATCAAGATCCGCTTAGTATCCTTACCAAAAGGTGCAGGGCTGCTGCTAGGGTTGCGAGTTTCTTTCGGGAAGATTGCCCCAAATTGAATTTCCAGCGGATCGTTACCGGAACCATACGGATGTTGGTCGGGTAGCGGTCTATTGTACGCCGCAAATGTCGTAATGAATTGCGGTATTTTGCGGAAGGGGGCGCTGTAATTGAGCAGGTCTTGTTGTGGACCCCAGTTACGGCACTCTTGCGCTTCTTGACCCAGACCGCGAATATAAGGTACGGTTTCTTCCCCGAAGTAGTCGGAGTATTCCTGGGAATCTACCAGCGCGTCTATCAGTGCTGATAAGCCACCGTTAGAAACAGTCGAGAAGTATTTCTGGACTTCTTCGCGGGAACTCGGTCCCCGACCCAAAATGTGACGAAAAGCTAATTCTAGGGCGCGGCTGTTGATGAATGGCTCGTAAAATTGTTTGCGATACAGGGGCGATTTTGCTAAGCGGCGGATAAACTCTTTCATCGAGATATCGCCGTTCTTAACTTGAGACTCCAAGTAAGAAATCGACTGGCTGTAAGCGCGGGTAATATCGCGCTCGAAGACTTGACGATAAGCCGCCTTGACAATATCGTTCTTTTCTGCCGCCGATAGCCCTGGCTTCATTGCATACTTGGGTCGTCTTTCTGCCGCATTAAAGTAGATTTGTGGCAGTTGTAACCCTTGCTGGTCGGACGAAGGACGCTGACGCAGTTTATTAGAAGGTGTAGGGGCTTTAAATTCTGTAATCAATACGTCCATGTACTGAGCAACAATATTTGCTGCTTCAGGATTCTGGCGGAAATAAGACAGCGCCGATGCCCGCATTTCCTGCAATGCGACAATGGTTGCTTCGCCAGAACAGGCGTTTTCAATGATCTCCCGCAGACCCCGCACGTTAACAGAGATAATATTTGGATCGCCAGCTACGATCGCATACGTTGCATAACGTAAAAACCACGACAAGTCCCGCAGGGATTTTTGCATGTTCCCAGGACCGTAGCGGGCGACGTTGATGGGGCGAAAACCAGGAGGTGTAGGACCACCGCCACCACCACCAGGACTAGCACTAAAAAGCGATCGCAATCCCTCTAAGAAACCGCCGCCCCGACTCTCAACGTAGGTGATAGTTCCTAACTGCATCCCTTGTTTGACATCAGGCACAGCAGCCGCCATCGCCATTTCTGTTTCTCTGGGTTTTTCCAGATAAGCCATTGGCGAACCACCAACAAAGATGCGGTTGGCGGCACGGGATACAATAATCTCAGAATTTTTTGTTAAAGTTTCAGCAATTTCTAGCCGCTTATTGCCAGAGGCGAAATAGTTGGCTAACTCGTCCAGTTCGCCCCGCCCTAAAAAGCGGTCTTGCTGTTCGGCTTGGGAAATGGTTGCGACTGCTAGCGTTTGATATAGTTGCGGACGTGCAACTGAGCTTCCACCACTTGCCTTAACACTCATTAGATTTCTTAAGCTCCCATCAATAATCGTTACTGTGTTAAGTCTGACCAGGGTGTGAATGAATTCACGTTTGTTTATTTTAGGTTTTTCCCTCCCCAGAAAGGGAATTTTTCTTCACTTATATGAGGTGACGATCGCCTGAAATCAACCTGGTCAGCTTTTAGATTAGAACGTTTTGGGTTCTTTACACCGCTATATTAAGAAGTGTGTAGTTTTCTCAATCTCAATGCCGTTGAATGTAGTCTTGCTTACAACATAAGTACTGAGAAAAATTATAAGTTTTGTAACAAATACTGAATTTACGTGAGAGGCGATCGCCTTAGCTTACAGTTTTAGCCATCCGAATAGTTCGTCTAGTGTGAGTTGCAAATTAGCAACTAGGTCAGGAACGGGTAGCACTTGAGTTAGTTCTTGCAATAATTGCGGTTGCTGTCCTAGCGGGTAAACTAAAAGCGATCGCTCGTCAGGATCGAAGGTATCGCGATCGCAAATGCGGTAAAAGAGAAAATCAGAATCAATAGTAAGAATTTGTCTGTATCCTGTTTTCTCAGCGTTGCTAATATTCCCTAGCTGGTTCATTTGAGGTTGTTTCCAATCGCTCAACGGACTCAAACCATTTTTTCCAAGCTTCAGCAGTATTTCTTTGCAGTTGATTTTATATCGTAATCTTTACAGTATCAACTTCTAATAATTCTTGCTGATACTCTTCAGAAATGATAATACTACCATTTTCAACTTTGGCTTGAAATTCAACGCTAGACACGATCTATCCCCCCAGTTACTATACTACTTTCTACTTTAAGAATAGCCGAACGCCTGAGAGCGCAATAACTACGATGATCGCTTCGCGCTTCGCATTTTTGACATATAGCGAAACTAGCCATCAGGTGAAAGCCTACAGAACTACATAAGCTAAATCTATTTCTAGAAATTAACCTAAATGGTATAAGCACAAAATTTTGCATTTATACATTATATGGCAATTGATAATCAAAGTAATGAACTCAAAAATGCTTTAAGTCTTATTAAATACGACAAAAAAGTTAACAATTTTACTAATTTAGAAGTCTACTCCTACAAGCTCAATTTGAGTTACTATCTGCTCCATCAAAGTAATAGGTACGTCATATATAGCAAAGTATGGTATGTATACACAGGGCAAAATAAGTATAGATATTGCTCCAAATAAATTCGTATCCCATATTACTGATAGCGACATACTTATAAGAGCTTTCTGAAACTCCGGATCGGGAAGACAACCTATAAAAATACCGCCAAACAGAAGTTTTATGAAAAGACTAATGGGTTTACCTGTGCGACTATAATACAAAATTGCTTTCTTAAGACTAAGCTCTGCTTTTTTAAAACGAAGCTTTTGTTGTTCTGAAAGACTTAGCTCTGCTTGTGCTGAAGTCAGCTCGATTTTATGCAAGTAACTATTGAAAACCTGTCCCCATCTCTCTTCCCATTTCATATCAAACTTAGGAGTTATAATTTGAACAAATACTGGTATTGTTATATAAATAAAACTAAATGATAAAATAAAGAGTAAACGAATCCAAAGAATATTTACAAAATTCCGAACAATTAGACTACTACCTAAAAATACTATAGTAGTTATAAGAAAAACAATAAGTAAAATACTAGTGGGATGAAGAAATAGGAAGTGTCTAATTTTTGGTATTTTCCCCTCTTGCTGTTTAAGTGTATTTGCGAATCTTTCTTTGCCTAAATAGTTTGTTTCATGTACACACTCACGAATTAGTTGGAACGTCTTCCTATGTGGTGAAATACGAGGATTTTGAAACAAACACATAATTCTTATTTGCTATCGCTAAAACTACACTTTCTAGATGGCAAATGAATACAAATTATTTGTAGATTCTGCCATTAAACTTGTTATTGAATAGTTGTTACAGTCAAGTACCACATACAATATTAACGACTTACTATTACTATAGTACAATCGCCCGATACCAAAGCTTTAAACAATTTTTGTTAAGCGATCGCCCAATAAAACCTCTAACATCCGCTACACTATGTAGTGCTGAAAGCTGCAAGAGGAATCATGGCAGTTTGAAGCGTGTTGAGTTCAGGAATCGATTCACCTTCTGCTTGCCAAGCTTCCAAATACATTTCAATTGCTTTCTCACCATTACAAATTACTTCCTCGCGAGTTTTACCATGAGTGCAAGGCATAACAATGCGATACTCATAAATTCTCATCTTTAGAGGTACAAAACTGTCCTTAAACCTTCATCCACTTCTTCTTGTAAACTCACGGGTAACGAACCAATACGCTCAGTTAAAAAGGCTTTATCTACAGTGAAAATGTGAGACACGTTAGCAACTGAATCTCTCGATAAACCAGTGGCATCACGCGGTAATAAAACATTACCTGGTGCATTTGCAAGTTCAATATTGGAAGTGATAATAACAACAATAACTGTCCTAATAAGACTTTGCGTAAAAGTATCATCTTGAATAATTAGGACAGGTCTGCGATAGCCTGGTTCCGAACCAACTGGGTTCGGTAAATCTGCCCACCAAATCTCTCCACGATACACTACCAATCCTCACGCGGTAGAGACATATATTGCATTTTTTCCATCACTGGATCTAACTCTGAAGACTCTTGAGAATAAACTTCGTTCAGTTTCGCCAAAGTTTGTTCTCGGTTATGTCGTCGCAAATATGCTTTTAATGCTTCAATATAAAGTTCGCTCCGAGACATTCCTAATTGTTGAGCCAGTGCTTCAGCTTGTTCAAAAATTTCATCTGGAAGAGAAATAGCGGTTTTCACAACTAGCTCCTCAAGTAGTCGATTTATCTCAGTTATACCAGTTTTATACTCTGAACTGGCAGGACAATAGCACCTGTAACCCGTCTTCCGCTACACTACATTGATGCTGCCCTCATAGCCCATCCATGTCAGACTCCCAAAGCATTAGTGCTGCTGTCGCTAAACTCTACGATACGTACCCCTTTCCCCCCGATCCGCTACTTGACGAACCGCCTCCTGGCTATAACTGGCGCTGGAATTGGCTAGCCGCCTATAGCTTCTGTACCGGACAAAAACCGCAAAAACAAAATATCCGCATTCTCGATGCTGGCTGCGGTACGGGGGTAGGAACTGAATACTTGGTTCACCTCAACCCTGAAGCCCAAGTTGTAGGAATCGATTTGAGTGCGGGTGCTTTGGCTGTGGCGCGGGAACGCTGTCAGCGTTCGGGTGCAAATCGCGTTGAATTTCAACACCTGAGTTTGTACGACGCGGAACAGTTACCAGGAGAATTCGATTTAATTAACTGTGTCGGCGTACTGCACCACTTACCCGACCCGATACGCGGGATTCAAGCCATTGCATCTAAACTAGCCCCAGGCGGAATTATGCACATCTTCGTGTATGGAGAATTGGGGCGCTGGGAAATCAAATTAATGCAACAGGCGATCGCACTGCTGCAAAATGACAAACAGGGCGATTATCGCGATGGCGTACAAATTGGGAGAAAACTCTTTGCTTCTTTACCAGAAAACAATCGGATTGTCAAACGCGAAAAATCACGCTGGGCAATGGAAAATCATCGAGATGAATGTTTTGCAGACATGTACGTTCATCCCCAAGAGATTGACTACAATATTGATACTTTATTTGATTTAATTGATGCTTCTGGGTTAACTTTCTTAGGCTTTTCTAACCCGAATTTTTGGCAAATAGAGCGGCTTTTGGGCAAAGACCCGACTTTATTGGAGAGAACTAACCCATTGAGCGATCGCGCTAGATATCGTTTAATCGAATTATTAGATCCAGAAGTTACCCATTACGAATTTTTCTTGGGTCGTCCACCGCTACCACAAGCTGATTGGTCGTCAGATGCAACTCTACTCGCAGCCATTCCCGAACTAAATCCTTGTATAGACGGCTTTCCGAGTCGCTGCTTATTTAACTACGACTACCAGATAGTTAACCTGACAGAAACTGAACTGGAATTTCTACAGGCTTGCGATCGCAAGTTAACAATAGGTGAAATTTTAGCTAACGTAGAACTGGGCTTAGAAGGAGTGCGATCGCTCCTTTCCCAACAACTCATCGTACTTTCGCCTGGTTAACTCTTTTTTAAGTATTGTTACCGCAACGTGGTATGATTCTACGTGGCTCATTAGAGTCGAAACATCAGCGTCAGCGTCATTTGCGAGTTTCTGTGAACTTGTCAGACGAATCAACAACACCAACACCTGCAATTGAGGAATCTCAACCTGGTTCCACTACCACACAACAAAAGACTTCCTCAATGCAAGAGTTTTATCAACTCTTCCAAGGCTTATTGTCAATCACCCTTGGATTGACGGGGGTTATTTTTATCTCTGTGTGGATATTCTATTCCCTCAACACTGCCCTGAACTATTTGCTCGGAGCAGTCACAGGTATGGTTTACTTAAAAATGTTGGCTAGAGATGTTGAGCGGCTAGGTCAAGAAAAAAGACAACTGAGTAAATCTCGGTTTGCCATATTTATTGGGGTGATTGTAGTCGCAACTCAATTGCGTCAACTACAGATTCTACCGATATTCTTGGGATTTCTGACTTACAAAGCCACACTCCTCGTCTATACGATTCAATCTGCTTTCATCCCTAACTCTAAATAAGTTAGGAAGCTTGCAAAATTAATCGCCCCATTCTCGCTTTTTGGGAAAACTGCTTGAATGCAAATGCTTAGCGTCACAAACACCTTTAATTTATTCCCTCTTGCCTCGTTGGAAGTAGGTCAACATTTTTTATGGCAATTGGGCAATCTCAAAATTCATGGGCAAGTTTTTCTCACCTCGTGGTTTGTGATTGGCATTCTAGTAGTTGCTTCTATAGCAGCTACTCGGAACATCCAGAAAGTCCCTAGTGGTATCCAAAATTTAATGGAGTACGCGCTAGAATTCATTCGGGATTTGACCAAGAATCAGATTGGTGAGAAAGAGTATCGTCCTTGGGTTCCATTTGTTGGCACGCTATTTCTGTTTATTTTCATATCGAATTGGTCGGGTGCTTTAATTCCCTGGAAGTTGATTAAGCTGCCATCAGGTGAATTAGCTGCTCCAACTAACGATATTAATACAACAGTAGCTCTGGCGTTGTTAACTTCTTTAGCGTACTTTTACGCGGGTTTTAGCAAACGCGGCTTAGGGTACTTTAAAAAGTATATTGAGCCAACGCCAATTCTGTTACCGATCGCAATTTTAGAAGATTTCACCAAACCTCTTTCTCTAAGCTTCCGACTATTTGGTAACATTTTAGCGGATGAATTAGTAGTAGCGGTTTTAGTTCTACTCGTACCTCTGTTTGTACCTCTGCCAGTGATGGCATTAGGTTTGTTTACTAGTGCGATCCAAGCCCTGGTTTTTGCCACCCTCGCAGCTGCTTATATTCATGAGGCGATGGAGGGACATGGTGGAGAAGAACATGAGGCTCATTAGAGCAACTCATGATGAGTCAGAAGTCGGAAGTCAGAGTTAATTGATAACTGACAACTGAAAAGAAAGTTTGTTGTGTACTCAAAGTAAGGAAAATCAAGATGGATCCATTAGTTTCTGCTGCTTCAGTTCTAGCTGCCGCATTAGCAATCGGTTTAGCTGCAATCGGTCCTGGTATCGGTCAAGGAAATGCTGCGGGTCAAGCAGTAGAAGGTATTGCTCGTCAACCCGAAGCAGAAGGAAAAATTCGCGGTACTCTGCTGTTGACTCTAGCATTCATGGAATCGCTAACCATTTACGGTCTGGTAATTGCCCTAGTATTACTGTTTGCTAACCCCTTTTCCTAAAACCTAAATTCTTATCTTTGTAGAGACGTTCTTAAGAGCGTCTCTACAACTGAGTGAGAACTTTTTTCGATCGGATCGCGTGTAAATTGCCTCTCAAACAACAGAGGATTTTTAGAATATGAAAGGGTGGATGATGTTGCTTGGCATGAAAACAGCCATTCAAGCCAAAGGGGAGAAATAATGTTTGATTTTGATGCTACCTTGCCCTTAATGGCGTTGCAGTTCCTACTGTTGGCATCTGTATTGAATGTCATTTTCTACAAGCCACTAACAAAGGCACTGGACGACCGCGATAATTACGTCCGCACGAATAATGTTGAAGCAAAAGAACGCTTGGCAAAAGCAGAGCGATTAGCAAAAGAATACGAGCAGCAAATAGCAGATGCTCGCAGACAATCGCAAAAAGTTGTTGCCGACGCTCAAGCAGATGCACAAAAAATAGCGGCGGAAAAAATAGCAGAGGCACAGAAAGAAGCCCAAGCACAACGAGAACAAGCAGCTCAAGAAATTGAGCAACAACAACAAGCAGCTATGGCTTCGTTGCAGCAACAGGTAGATGCCCTCAGTCGCCAAATCGTAGAAAAGCTGTTAGGAACAGTAACCAGTTGAGTAGTGAGTGGTGCGTGGCGCCTGGTGAGTGGTGAGTGATAAGACTTTGATTTATCTGACTCCTGACTCCTGACTCCTGACTCCTGACTCCTGACTCATAACTGACAACTGACAACTGACAACTGAAAATGTGGATGGGTATGATGGGAAGTTTTATCTGGTTGGTGACACAAGGTAGCCCACTACTTGCTGAAGCGGCAGAAGCAGAAGCAGAAGCAGGCGGGTTTGGTCTTAATTTTGATATTTTAGAAACAAACCTAATTAACCTGGCTATTCTTGTTGGCGTACTAGTATATTTTGGCAGCAAGGTAGTCGGAAAAACCTTGAGCGATCGCCGCGAACGCATAGAAACAGAAATTGTAGCGGCAGAAAACCGCGCCAAAGAAGCAGCAGCAGCGCTGCAAAAACAGCAGCAAAGATTGACAGAAGCCCAAGCGGAAGCAGAAAGAATTCGCCAAAGCGCCACAACAAACGCTCAGCAAGCCAAAGAGCAAATCTTGGCTCAGGTGGGAGTAGATATTCAACGCTTAAAAGAGACAGCAACGCAAGATTTAAATACAGCAAGAGATCGAGCGATCGCTCAACTGCGAGCTTCTGTAGTTGCAATGGCTTTACAAAAAGTGGAATCCCAGTTGGAATCGGGATTAGACGAAAATATCCAACAAAGAACGATCGCTCAAAGCATAGCACTACTAGGAGGCAGTAAATGAGCAACAATGCCATGAACGAACAGGTAGTGCAGCCTTACGCCCAGGCATTAATGTCTGTGGCGCGTAGCAACAACCTCATGGAACAGTTTGGGGAAGATGCCCGCACTTTAACTAATCTATTGCGGGAATCAGAGCAATTTCGTAACTTTCTCGCTAACCCCTTCGTTAGCATCAGCGACAAGAAAGCAGTACTGGGGCGAGTTGTAGGGGATAATGTTAACCCCTATATGCGTAACTTCTTAATGCTGTTGATAGATCGCCGCCGCATTATTTTGCTAGAAGGGATTTGCCAACAATATCTCGCCCTCCTGCGGGAACTGAATCAAACTGTTTTAGCCGAAGTCACTTCTGCTGTCGAACTGAGCGAAGAACAAAAGCAAGCCGTGCGGGATAAAGTCATTGCCATGACCAAAGCCCGTCAGGTAGAACTAGAAACAAAAATTGACCGCAGCTTAATTGGTGGCGCGATCGTCAAAGTTGGTTCTCAAGTGATCGACGCTAGTATCAGAGGACAACTGCGCCGCCTTTCTTTACGACTTACCAGTGGTACTTAATGAGGGAGCAGGGAGCAGGGACGAGCTGGGAGCAGGGGGAAAAGAGCTGGGGGAGTTGAGGGAGCATTGTCTTTCCACACCCCACACCCCGCACCCCACTCTCTTTCCCGACTCCCGACTCCCGACTCCCAAATTCCTTAACACAAACTCATCATGATCAGTATCAGACCTGACGAAATCAGCAGCATTATTCAGCAGCAAATCGAGCAATACGACCAAGAAGTTAAAGTCGCAAACGTTGGTACGGTATTGCAAGTAGGAGATGGTATCGCCCGGATCTATGGCTTAGACAAAGCTATGGCTGGCGAACTTCTAAATTTTGAAGATGGAACCGTAGGTATCGCCCTGAACCTAGAAGAAGACAACGTAGGTGCGGTATTGATGGGTGAAGGTCGAGATATCCAAGAAGGTAGTTCTGTTACCGCTACAGGTAAAATTGCTCAGGTTCCAGTTGGAGAAGCCACTGTCGGACGTGTAGTAGATGCTCTCGGTCGCCCGATTGACGGTAAGGGAGACATAAACACCTCAGAAACTCGTTTAATCGAGTCTGGCGCACCTGGGATCGTAGCGCGGCGTTCAGTATACGAACCAATGCAAACAGGGATTACCGCGATCGATGCGATGATTCCCGTAGGTAGAGGACAGCGGGAATTAATCATCGGTGACAGACAAACGGGTAAAACCGCGATCGCCATTGACACGATCATCAACCAGAAGTCAGAAGATGTAATCTGTGTATACGTCGCGATCGGACAAAAAGCTTCCACTGTAGCCAACGTAGTCCAGACCTTACAAGAAAAGGGCGCAATGGACTACACCATCGTCGTTGCAGCTAACGCCAGCGACCCCGCTACCCTTCAGTATCTCGCCCCATACACGGGTGCAGCATTGGCAGAGTACTTCATGTACAAAGGCAAGGCGACCCTCATCATTTACGATGACTTGTCCAAGCAAGCCGCCGCTTATCGCCAAATGTCCTTGTTGCTACGTCGTCCGCCAGGACGGGAAGCATACCCAGGAGATGTATTCTACCTCCACTCCCGCTTGTTGGAACGTGCGGCAAAACTCAGCACCGAACTAGGTGAAGGTAGCATGACAGCCCTACCAATTATTGAAACCCAAGCAGGGGACGTATCGGCTTACATTCCTACCAACGTAATTTCCATTACCGATGGTCAAATCTTCTTAACTTCCGACTTGTTCAATGCTGGTATTCGTCCCGCCATTAACCCTGGTATTTCCGTATCGCGGGTAGGCTCTGCAGCTCAAACTAAAGCAATGAAAAAAGTTGCTGGTAAGCTGAAATTGGAGTTGGCACAGTTTGACGAATTGCAAGCTTTCTCGCAATTTGCCTCCGACTTGGATAAAGCCACCCAAGACCAACTAGCACGGGGTCAGCGTTTGCGGGAACTACTCAAGCAGCCACAAAATTCCCCATTAGGAGTATTCGAGCAAGTTGCTATCCTCTACGCTGGGATTAACGGCTATATGGACGATATCGCTGTAGATAAAGTCACCACCTTCACCCAAGGACTGCGGGAATACCTGAAGACCAGTAAACCCAAGTATGGGGAAATCATCCGTAGCGAACGACAACTTACCGATGAAGCCGAAAAGTTGTTGAAAGAAGCAATTACCGAATACAAACAAACCTTCTTAGCAACAGCTTAGGTAATAGGTAATGGTTGACAGTTGACAGTTGACGGTTGACGGTTAACTGTCAACTGTCAACTACCAACTACCAACTACCAACTACCAATTACCAAAAGACGATGGCTAATCTCAAATTAATCCGCGATCGCATTCAGTCGGTCAAAAATACGAAAAAAATTACCGAAGCGATGCGCCTGGTAGCAGCGGCTAGGGTGCGGCGCGCTCAAGAACAGGTACTTTCTACCCGTCCGTTTGCCGATCGCTTGGCACAAGTACTGTATAATCTACAAACTCGCTTGCAGTTTGAAGATGTCAACCTACCGCTATTCAAAAAACGGGATATTCGCTCCATTGGTTTGCTGGTAATTACAGGCGATCGCGGTTTGTGCGGTGCTTATAATACCAACGTAATTAAACGGGCAGAAAACCGCGCTAAAGAACTTCAAGCTGAAGGCTTGGAATACAAATACATCCTTGTCGGACGCAAAGCCATCCAGTATTTTCAACGCCGCAACCAACCCATTGATGCAACGTATACGGGTTTAGAGCAAATTCCTACAGCGGCAGAAGCTTCTAATATTGCTGACGAGTTGCTTTCCCTGTTTTTGTCGGAAAGCGTAGACAGAGTTGAATTAGTTTACACCAAATTCGTCTCTCTAGTTAGTTCTCGCCCAGTGGTACAAACTCTGTTACCCTTGGACGCTCAAGGTTTTGAAGCTGCAGACGATGAAGTTTTCCGGCTGACTACCCGTGGTGGTGAATTTGAAGTGGAAAGACAGAAAGTTTCTGCCACTGCACGGAGTTTTCCCAAGGATATGCTATTTGAGCAAGATCCCGTACAAATTCTCGATGCTTTGTTGCCTTTGTACCTGAATAACCAATTATTGCGTGCATTACAAGAATCTGCTGCTAGCGAACTGGCAGCACGTATGACAGCCATGAACAATGCCAGCGACAACGCTAGCGAATTGATTAATACCCTCACGCTGTCTTACAACAAAGCACGGCAAGCCGCCATTACCCAGGAAATTCTGGAAGTTGTCGGCGGTGCGGAAGCTTTGAAATAAGATCCCCCCTGCCCCCCTTAACAAGGGGGGTGTTTCTTTGCCACGCCAGTTCGCGAGAGAGGGAGACACACCCTACGGGCAGTTTGCTCAAGTCGGGAAACCCGCCCACGCAACTGCCCTCCCGCACACGACTGGCTCCCCTTAAAAAGGGGAGTTGGGGGGATCGTTTTTTGGATCTGCCTGCCAAAATCTCTACGACGAATTATAATAAGATAAGAAGTACATGGGGCTTTCAAGGTTTCGACAGGTTGGCGAAAGCTGCTCTGTGATACAGGTCGAGAGTGAGTCTCCTCTCGTAAATCAAAGGCTCAAAAAAACGTAACTGCGAACAACATCGTTCCTTTTGCTCGTAAGGCTGCTCCTGTAGCTGCCTAATAATCTCTCAAAGATTCGAGCGCTTGTAGTTTGACTCCGTTAAGGACTACAGGCAAACCCCAACGGATGCTCTAGCAAGGTTTCTTCGATTTACTTGCCAGCTAAGACTTAATCGAAGCATCCTACGTGCGGGATAATGCACGATCCCCGCCTTGAGGGTCAAAAAGGCTAAGCCTGTGAACGAGTGGGGGGTTAATACCCAATTTGGACACGGGTTCGATTCCCGTAAGCTCCACTTAAAAGCCAAAACTGAGTTACCCACCTTGATGTTAAATTCCGGGTGGGTAATTCTTTGGCGTAATCACAAATATAAAATGTTGGTGCGATCGCCACCGCAATAATACAGATTTTTTCCAATAGCTTTTTAAATTATTTCCGCAATCTTCACCAAGAAGATTAGCTGTTGCTTGTGGCAATGTTAATCTAGCAGACTTGCGAGCGGTCTTGACTGGTACGCCAATTGTACTGGGTTCGTCAGCTATGAGAACTTGTCTGAAGTTTACTGTATTATTTCGCGTCTGAGAATTTCTATGAATTTCCAATTTAACTTGTTAAAGTTTCCACTGTGGCAATATTTGACTCAGCCTATATTTGATGCCAATACGAAATTAGTTCTCAATCCTCAACAGTTTGAGGCGCAACATAGAGTCCAGCTTTTAGAGCGTTGCTGGTGTAAAGAGTACGACTCAAAGGATAGTTTCTTTAATAAGTAGGACGGGTGTAAAACCGTACAATCCTAAAGTTTAGTAAGCGGGTGATGGGACTCGAACCCACGACATCGACCTTGGGAAGGTAGCGTTCTACCACTGAACTACACCCGCAGCAGCCTTCGGCTGTCTCCAAGCATAACATTTGGGACAGCTTTGGGACAATGAGAGACATCAAACCTACTAACCATAACGGATCTATCCAGCTTAAGTTCAGCTTTGGGGGTAAACGCTATAGCTTTAACCCTGTACCTGGGGGTAGCTACACTAGCAAAAGAGACTTAGCTACTGCCAACGCGATCGCTACCAGAATACAGAATGACATCCTAGCTGGTTGCTTTGACCCCACCTTAGACAAATATAGGTTAACCCCTAAAACCCGCCCTAACCACCGTCCTAAAAGGTAATGCTCTAGACAAGGTGAGCTTGTTATGAAACGATATTGTGAGCTAGATTGAGAAAAACTTAATGTGCGAACATTCCAGGGTGCTCGAACCCATTCGCTGCCCAACTTGTAACCAGACTCATATTGTCAAACACGGTAAAAGTGCTGAGGGGAAACAGCGATATCGCTGTCGGAATGCAGCATGTTCACGACATAATTTTGTCTTAGACTACACCGATCGCGCCTACCTCCCTGAAGTTAAGCAACAAAGAGCGCGAAATGGCAATCAATGGTAGTGGAATTCGAGATACTGCACGAGTGCTAAAGATTAGTCAAACAACTGTAATTGAAACATTAAAAAAAAAGCTCGTGACTTAAAATTAGTTAACGAGACGTTACTCGCAACTGTCACACCCACAGCAGTTGAAATTGTTCAATATGTTGAAGAAGCTGAACTTGACGAGATGTGGAGCTTTGTGCAGTCCAAGAAGCAAGAAAGATGGTTGTGGCACGCTATCGACCACAATACTGGACAAATTCTGGCTTATGTTCTTGCGGACCACAAAGATGCTGCATTGCTTCAACTCAAAGCTTTGTTAGAACCATTTGGCATCCAAACATTAGACCCGTCCGAAATATAATCCGTGTGTAAAAAAATGGTAGAACGGTAAATTGAGAGTCTACCGTTGGTCTACCATAATGAAAAATCCACTTTATTATATTCAAAAATATCAACATCGTACCAAGCAAATACTAGGAATCGATTATCAACAGTTTCTAGAACTATTACAGCAGGCAGAATTCAAGCATAAAGAGCAACAAGCTCTTATGGAAAGGACAAAAATTCGAGTTAACTTATTAGGAGGAGGGCGGAAACCTAAACTATCGATTCCAGAACAAGTGTGTCTGTGTCTTTTCTACTTAAGGCAAATGCCAACATTTGAAGTATTGGGGATGCACTTTGATGTATCAAAAACTGAGGCAAACGATACCTTTCATTATTGGCTATTAATTTTTCGAGAAATTTTGCCTTCTAGTTGAATTGAACAAAGAGAAAGCCAAGAGAGTGATGCTGCCATTGTACGGGAACTATTAAATGAATTTGAGTTAATCGTCGATAGTTACGAACAGCCCAGAGAGCGCCCTACAGATAACAAAGAGCAACAAAAATATTTTTCTGGTAAGAAAAGACAGCATACCTTTAAAAATCAAGTTGTGTCTCTGCCTTCTGCTAAAGATATTGTAGATATGGTAGTAGGGGCTAAGGGTCCGACCAGTGATATTTCATTATTCCGTCATCAACAACAAAAGTTTTCTACTGCACTGTCCAACAAAAAGCTGAAAACTCAGTCTTGTCTGAGAGTCGGATTTTTGTGGAACATATCATCCGACTCATCAAAGTTTTTCGCATAGCATCTATGAGATTTCGGCTTCATTCTGCTACTTACGAACAGGTAATTCTTACTGTTTGTGGGTCAGTCAGATTAAGAATTGGTTCTCTAGTTTTACCAGCTTTATCTTAGTCTTTGAAAGTTGGTTTTTTATGAACCGAACCTCAGTATCTTTTCAAGGCTATACTATTAGTAACTATCTCTAGCCCTGATAACTTCGTCAATTCTGATTTGCGCTCAAACTATCTCTAAACCAGCCAGTGTCTGGTTTTCAAGTTTTCGGAACGGTCTATTTTACACAGATGGGTGGGGCGCTTATGAACGTCATTTAGAGAAGAACCAGCATGTTGTGGGTAAAACCAATACCCAAAAGATTGAACGGAAACATTTGAATTTGAGAACTCGAACTTTCGCGCTTGGCTCGCAAGACAATCTGTTTTTCCAAGTTAGATTTGATGCATGATACTGTGATTGGCTTGTTCATCAATCGAGAAGAGTTTGGGTTTGCTGTTTAACACCCAGATCACCTTGTCTAGAGCATTACCCCATTTTTCATCAAATGCTCAGAGCCACAGGTAGGACAAACTCGTTCTGAAGCTTCTGCACGTATTCTCTGGGAGAATTCAAGTGGCTCTCGAGTTAATTTAGACAGTAGTAATCCAAATGAGTAAAGTCAGAACGCCAAAATTGTTGTCATCGAAAATACTAATTACTGGGCGATTATGTGAGGATTATTTGCATTAGCTAATATTATACAGGATGCTGACGGGGCAGGAGTTATACCTCACCACTACTTCCGTATCACTACCAAGCAGTTAATGGCTTGCTGTCGAATATTTTGGTAATTGATATCGACTCGCTAATCGTTTTAACTGTCTCCAATACCAAAAATACTAGTGTCCTGAGCTATTTTCAGTAAATAGGTAATGGCAATTAACTAATCTGCGATAATTACAGCCGCCCTTCCCTTCTAAAACAAAACGGTCGGCTGCAATCGAATTGCCAAGACATTAACTCTATCTTAATTCTGTAGAAACCCTCTGCTGTAATGCCGATGAGAATAATAGACATCTCCGAAAATATTCAACACATTGATATGATTAGCTTATAGCCTGCGTTTCTCAACTCAAAAATCAGCTATTGTCTACGGTCGAGTCAGGTTTTGAGATGGTTCTAGTTAAAAACTAAAAGGAAAAAATGTAATAATCAATAATTTTTATTTGAACAGTTTAGGCTTTTCTACATAGGTAATATTAGCGCTCCAATTCGGAACCTGACTAAGCCACAAATTGTCAGAATTACTCGCAGAAATGTTGAATCCTGAGACAAATCTTCATATAATTTTTGATACTTCTCTGTGAAAAGAGAATCGGTCAACATTTCACGATCTTCTCCATCCAATGAAC